>NZ_QFXN01000221.1:0-153731 GCF_003144775.1 Enterobacter sp. CGMCC 5087
GCGTCTGGTTGCCGGGCCTGAAGCGGATGCTACCGTCATTGACCTGGTGCGTAAGCAGCTTGGCCTCGACCAGCCGCTGTATATGCAGTTCATCCATTACATTTGCAATGTTCTGCAGGGCGATTTTGGTATCTCGATGGTGTCGCGCCGTCCGGTGTCGGAGGAGATTGCCAGCCGCTTTATGCCGACGTTCTGGTTAACGATAGCCAGCATGAGCTGGGCGGTCGTGTTTGGGCTTGGTGCCGGGATTATCGCGGCCGTCTGGCGCAACCGCTGGCCGGACAAGCTCGGCATGGCGCTGGCGGTGACCGGCATCTCCTTCCCGGCGTTCGCGCTGGGGATGCTGCTGATGCAGATCTTCTCCGTCGAACTGGGCTGGCTGCCGACCGTCGGGGCCGATACCTGGAAGCACTATATCCTGCCTTCCATGACGCTGGGGGCTGCCGTTTCGGCGGTAATGGCCCGCTTTACCCGCGCCTCGTTCGTTGACGTGCTGAGCGAAGATTATATTCGCACCGCGCGGGCGAAAGGGGTCAGCGAGAAGTGGGTCATTCTCAAGCACGGGTTTCGCAATGCGATGATCCCGGTGGTGACGATGATGGGGCTCCAGTTTGGCTTCCTGCTCGGCGGCTCGATCGTCGTGGAAAAGGTCTTCAACTGGCCGGGACTGGGACGCCTGCTGGTCGACTCCGTCGAGATGCGCGACTACCCGGTGATTCAGGCGGAAGTTCTGCTTTTCTCGCTGGAGTTTATTCTTATCAACTTAGTGGTGGACGTGCTCTACGCCGCCATTAACCCGGCCATCAGGTACAAGTAAGATGCGATTGTTGAACTGGCGACGTCAGGCCGTTTTAAACGCGATGCCGGGGCTAAAACCGGACCACGTCCGCACCCCGTGGTCTGAATTCTGGCGGCGTTTTCGCCGTCAGCCGGTCGCGATGACCGCGGGGCTGTTTGTGCTGCTGCTGATTGCGGTGGCGGTGATTGCGCAGTGGGTGGCGCCGTTTGATGCGGAAAACTATTTTGACTACGACCGTCTGAACGACGGACCGTCGATGCTGCACTGGTTCGGCGTTGACTCACTCGGGCGCGATATCTTTAGCCGCGTGCTGGTCGGGGCGCAGATCTCGCTTGCCGCCGGGGTGTTCGCGGTGCTGATCGGCGCGGCCATCGGTACCGTACTGGGTCTCGTTGCCGGGTATTACGAAGGCTGGTGGGACCGCATCATCATGCGCATCTGCGACGTGCTGTTTGCTTTTCCCGGCATTCTGCTGGCGATTGCCGTGGTGGCGATCATGGGCAACGGCATGGCGAACGTCATCATTGCGGTCGCGGTCTTTTCGATTCCGGCGTTCGCGCGCCTGGTGCGCGGGAACACGCTGGTGCTGAAACAGCAGACGTTTATCGAATCCGCCCGCAGCATGGGGGCCAGCGACGCCACGATCCTGTTCAGCCATATTTTGCCGGGTACGGTATCGTCCATCGTGGTCTATTTCACCATGCGTATCGGCGTGTCGATTATCTCGGCGGCCAGCCTGTCGTTTCTGGGGCTAGGGGCGCAGCCTCCGACCCCGGAGTGGGGCGCGATGCTGAACGAGGCGAGGGCGGATATGGTGATTGCGCCGCACGTGGCGATCTTCCCGAGTCTGGCGATTTTCCTGACCGTGCTGGCGTTTAACCTGCTGGGTGACGGGCTGCGCGACGCGCTGGATCCGAGGATTAAGGGGTAGGGCAGTGAAATGTGCCGGGTGGCGGCTACGCCTTACCCGGCCTACAAAAGCGGAGTGGGGTGATTAAACCCGGCTACCCCACAGGTCATATTCGTCGGCGTTTTCAACCTTCACGCGAATAATATCACCCGGCTTAACGTTGGTTTCGCCGTTCAGGTACACCGCGCCGTCGATTTCAGGGGCGTCCGCCATGCTGCGGCCAATCGCGCCTTCTTCGTCCACTTCGTCAACGATGACCATGATCTCGCGGCCCACTTTTTCCTGCAGACGCTCGGCAGAGATCTGCTGCTGCAGCTGCATGAAGCGGTTCCAGCGCTCTTCTTTGACTTCTTCCGGCACCTGGTCCGCCAGCTCATTGGCGGTTGCGCCTTCTACCGGGCTGTACTTGAAGCAGCCTACGCGGTCCAGACGCGCTTCTTTCAGGAAGTCGAGCAGCATCTGGAAGTCTTCTTCGGTTTCACCCGGGAAGCCGACGATGAAGGTGGAGCGCAGGGTCAGATCCGGGCAGATTTCACGCCACTGCTTGATGCGCGCCAGCTGGCGATCAACGGAGCCAGGACGCTTCATCAGCTTCAGGATACGCGGGCTGGCGTGCTGCAGCGGGATATCCAGGTACGGCAGAATTTTGCCTTCCGCCATCAGCGGGATCACGTCGTCAACGTGCGGGTACGGATAGACGTAGTGCAGACGCGTCCAGATACCGAGTTTAGACAGCTGCTCGCACAGGCCGACCATGCTGGTTTTCACCGGCTCGCCGTTGTGGAAACCGGAGCGGTGTTTAACGTCCACGCCGTAAGCCGAGGTGTCCTGGGAGATGACCAGCAGCTCCTTCACGCCCGCGTCGGCCAGACGTTTAGCTTCCGCCAGCACTTCGCCAATCGGACGGCTTACCAGATCGCCACGCATGGACGGGATGATGCAGAAAGTGCAGCGATGGTTGCAGCCTTCGGAAATTTTCAGGTACGCGTAGTGGCGCGGCGTCAGCTTCACGCCCTGCTCTGGCACCAGGCTCAGGAACGGGTTGTGCTTTGGTTTTGGCACGTAGTGATGAACATGTTCCAGCACCTGCTCGTAGCTGTGCGGGCCGGTGATCTCCAGCACCTTCGGGTGCACTTCGCGGATCTGGTCTTCTTTCGCGCCCAGACAGCCGGTAACAATCACTTTGCCGTTTTCCGTCAGGGCTTCACCGATGGCTTCCAGTGACTCCTGAACCGCGCTGTCGATAAAGCCGCAGGTGTTCACGATCACCATATCGGCGTTGTCGTAGCTTGGCACCACGTCATAGCCCTCGGTGCGCAGTTCGGTCAGGATGCGTTCGGAATCCACGAGGTTTTTCGGGCAGCCCAGGGAGACGAAGCCGATTTTCGGCTGGTGCGTAACATTGCTCATAGGTTAAAAATTCATCAATTATGGAGTTATCAGGGCGGGATTTTACAGCGTATCGCGGGGGATTTATACACTCTTTGCAAGGCGGATGCGCCGGGCAGACGTTGTAACATTGTAAATAATGTTAATCAGTTAATAAAAATTGATCCCAGGCATTAAACTGTACAAAAAATGAACTTATCCTGACTATGCACAATGGCTGACAGAGGAGGAAAGAGCATGACCGTTGACAGACTTAAACGCGATCTGCTTACCAAGCTGATCAACGCCCGAATCGACCTGGCCGCGTACCTGCAGTTGAGGAAGGCAAAAGGGTATATGTCAGTCAGCGAAAGCGAACATCTGCGTGATAACCTGTTTGAACTTTGCAATTTCATGCGTGAAAAAGCACCGACCCTGAAGGCGAAATACGGCGAAAGTGAGCTGATCGCCCTGCGCCGCGCCGCTGAGGTGCTTTCTATCGCTGGGGTATGTTTGATGAACGGACGCCACGACTGCCCTAATTTTATCGCTGTTAACGCGGAGAAGCTTGAGAACTGCCTGACCACGCTCTCTCTATGCATCATGTGCCTGAACGAGCACGAGAAGCTTGAACAGCACTGACCCAGGGGGAGGCAACTCCCCCTTCTGATTAAGCTTTTGTAAAAGTGGTAACGCGCCCGGATGCAGTGGCTAACCTTTATGCCATATGCCGATAAAGGAGCGCGTTATGCCTCGATCCTCGCTAATTTCCCTGCCTGCGTTGTTCATTCCGTTTTCGCTTCTTGCTGCCCCAGAGGCGGTCAAGGTCGAGGTGCTGCAAAACAAACTCGATCATCCCTGGTCTCTGGCGTTTCTGCCGGACAATAAAGGCCTGCTGGTGACCCTGAAGGGCGGTCAGCTCAAACGCTGGCAGGCCGGAAAAGGGCTGTCCGATCCGATTGTCGGCGTGCCGAAGGTCTGGGCAAACGGTCAGGGAGGATTGCTGGATGTGGTGCTGGCGCCGGACTTTGAGAAGTCGCGCCGCGTCTGGCTGAGCTTCGCCGAAGCAGGAAGTGACGGCAAAGCCGGAACGGCGGTGGGCTATGGCCGGTTAAGCGATGATTTTACGCGCATTGAAGCCTTCCAGGTGGTGTTCCGCCAGATGCCGAAACTCTCCACCGGGAACCATTTTGGTGGGCGGCTGGTATTCGACGGCAAAGGCTCGCTCTTTATCGGACTCGGCGAGAACAACCAGCGTCCGACGGCGCAGGATCTGGATAAATTGCAGGGTAAAGTGGTGCGCCTCACCGAAGACGGAAAAGTGCCGCCGGATAACCCGTTTGTGAATACCCCCGGCGCGCGACCCGAAATCTGGTCTTACGGCATTCGCAACCCGCAGGGGATGGCGATGAATCCCTGGAGCGACGCGCTGTGGCTGAACGAGCACGGCCCGCGCGGCGGGGATGAGATCAACATCCCGGAGAAAGGAAAGAACTACGGCTGGCCGCTGGCGACGCATGGCATTAACTACAGCGGTCTGAAAATTCCGGAAGCCAAAGGCGAGCACGTTGAGGGAACCGAAAAACCGCTGTTCGTCTGGAAAGTGTCACCTGCCGTGAGCGGTATGGCGTTTTACAACAGCGACGTTTTCCCGCAGTGGAAAAACAAGCTGTTTATCGGCGCGCTGAAGGAAAAGGACGTTATCGTGCTGAGCGTGGAGGGCAATAAGGTAACGGAGGACGGGCGAATTCTGGGCGACCGGGATAAACGTATTCGCGATGTGCGGGTGGGGCCGGACGGCTATTTATATGTGCTGACCGACGAGACGGACGGGCAGCTGTTAAAAGTCAGCCCGTCCGGTGCGTAATCAGGTGACCGGGATCATTACCACGTTGCGGTACGCCGGGCGATCGCTCAGCTGTTTTAGCCAGCGCTCAAGGTGAGGGCGCGGCGTCCACTTCAGGCCCATATTGGTCAGGTTCCAGACGAACGGCGCCACGGCGATATCGCCCACGCCGAACGCCTCGCCGGAGAACCAGGCGTGCTTCGCCAGCTCGTCATCCATCATCGCGAAAAGATTTTCGCAGGCATCCTGCGCGGCGTGAATCGCGGGATAATCGCGTTCGGCTTCCGGCGTGCGGATAAGTCCCATCAGGATCACGCGGTGGGTCGGGGATAGCGTCTGGTTCGCCCAGTCCATCCACTTTTCACCCTGGGCGCGCTGCGCCGGGTTTTCTACCCACAGACGCCCTTGACCATACTGGGCGGCGAGGTAACGCACAATGGTGTTAGATTCCCAAAGCGTCGCGTCGGTTTCATCATCGCGCAGCAGCGGCACCAGGCCGTTCGGGTTCATGGCCAGATAGTCGGCCTCTTTATTCACGCCGAACGACATGCCGGCCATGATTTGATTGAACGGTAAATCCAGCTCCTCGAGCGTCCAGAGCACTTTCTTAACGTTGGTCGAGTTGTTCCTGCCCCAAAGCGTAATCATATTTACTCCTGATGAGATGTGAATCCGGGTCAGCTTTCGCCATGGTGAGATAAACCTAACAATTACGCAACAGAAGACAAAAAAATCGTCTGAATCAAAGCGTATCTGAATGTTATTGCATAAACTTTAATAACTTTACCCTCGTTGGGTTTCTTTAACCGTTTTAGTGCGCTATTACTCATCGCTTCTTGCGACACGGTGATGTGACGTAATTTTTGAATGGACACTCGGGTGGCATTTATGACGCGTAAAATGACTTCTCTGCGCAGCCTTGCGACAGGCTCTGCGCTCCTTTTCCTGTTTGCACCAACGCTCTACGCAGCTGAACAGGCTGCTCCCGAAGCGCCGCCTGTGGATGCGCGCGCCTGGATCCTGATGGACTACTCCAGCGGTAAAGTGCTGGCGGAAGGGAATGCGGATGAGAAACTCGATCCGGCAAGCCTGACCAAAATCATGACCAGCTATGTGGTCGGCCAGGCGTTGAAAGCGGGCAAGATCAAGCTGGACGATATGGTCACCATCGGGAAAGATGCCTGGGCGACCGGTAACCCGGCGCTGCGGGGCTCTTCGGTGATGTTCCTGAAGCCGGGGGATCAGGTCTCCGTTTCCGATCTGAACAAAGGGGTAATTATTCAGTCGGGAAATGATGCGTGCATCGCGCTGGCCGACTACGTTGCCGGCAGCCAGGATTCTTTCATTGGCCTGATGAATGGCTACGCGCAGAAATTGGGCTTAACCAACACCACGTTCAAAACGGTTCACGGTCTGGATGCACCGGGACAGTTCAGTACCGCGCGCGACATGGCGCTGCTGGGGAAAGCGCTGATCCACGACGTGCCGGATGAATACGCCATCCATAAAGAGAAAGAGTTTACCTTCAATAAAATCCGCCAGCCGAACCGCAACCGCCTGCTGTGGAGCAGCAACGTTAACGTGGACGGAATGAAAACCGGCACCACGGCGGGCGCGGGCTATAACCTGGTGGCCTCCGCGACCCAGGGCGACATGCGTCTGATTTCGGTGGTGCTGGGCACCAAAACCGACCGTATTCGCTTTAATGAGTCAGAAAAACTGCTGACCTGGGGCTTCCGCTTCTATGAAACCGTGACGCCGATTAAACCGGATGCCACGTTCGTCAGCCAGCGCGTCTGGTTTGGTGACAAGAGTGAAGTCAATCTCGGGGCGGGTGAAGGCGGCTCGGTGACCATTCCGCGCGGTCAGCTAAAAAACCTGAAGGCCAGCTACACCCTGACCGACCCGCAGCTCACCGCGCCACTGAAAAAAGGCCAGGTGGTCGGGACGATTGATTTCCAGCTAAACGGGAAGTCGATTGAACAGCGTCCGCTGATTGTGATGGAAGCGGTGGAAGAAGGCGGCTTCTTCAGCCGGATGTGGGATTTCGTGATGATGAAATTCCACGGGTGGTTTGGCAGCTGGTTCAGCTAAACCTGATGGGTTTTCTCCCTCTCCCTGTGGGAGAGGGCTGGGGTGCGGGCATCAGACCGCACCCTCTTAATACATCAACTTCACCTGCTGCGCCTTCGCGTGGGCCACAATCTCGTCGTCCGGGCGGCAGTCGCTGACGATGGCGTCGAACTGCGCCAGCTCGCCCATTCTTGCCGAACGGACCTTGCCAAACTTGCTGTGATCGACCACCAGAACATGGTACTGCGCGGCGCTTAATGCCCAGTGCTTCACCGGCAGCTCTTCCAGGTTAAAGCAGGTCGCGCCCTGACGCACGTTGACGCCCGCGGCGGAATAAAACGCGATATCCGGGCAGAGATTGCTGAGCGTATCCTGCAGGTTGAGCGGCTTAAAGATGGCGTTGCTGGCGTGAAACTCGCCGCCGCAGAGGATCACCCGGCACTCGGGTTTCTCCTGCAGCGCCAGAAAGGTGTTCAGGGAGTAGCACACGGCGGTAAAAGGGATGCTGCTGTCGATAGCTTCGATAATCCACGGCGTGGTGGTTCCGCAGTCAAAAAACAGCGTCTGGTGCGGCTGTACCAGTGAGGCCGCAAGCCGGGCGGCCTTACGCTTCTCTTCCACCAGGCGCGTCTTCTGGTCGCTGATCAGATAATGGCTGGCGCTACGCGGCTCAAGCACAATATACCCGCCCAGCAGCACGACGGGCGCGCTTTCGCTGTTCAGATCCCGACGAATGGTCATCTCTGAGACGCCGAGGAGGTTGGCGGCTTCCTTAAGATGCAGCTTATCACTGCGCTTCAGCGCCTGTAGCAGCTGAGCAATGCGGTCATCGCGACGTGTTTCCATAGTTCCTCGGGATAAAAAAGTGAACCCCCGCAGGGCGGGGGTTCAAGTGTAACCTGTCAGGTTGGGGTTAGTCACGTATCCAGCCTTTGCGGATCGGGATAGCGAAAATGGCGCGATAGAGCGAAGACAGCGTGCGGTAGAGCGCTTCACCGAAGAGGCTCCACAGGATAGCCGCGCTCACGCAGCCAATCATCCCGACCAGGAAACCGCCCACCATATCCAGCGGCCAGTGAACGCCCAGGTAAACGCGAGACCAGGCGATTGCCAGGGCCGCCACCATCAGGACCGCGCCGGACCACAGGCGATGCCAGAACAGGAAAGCCAGCGCGAAGGTAAAGATCACCGTTCCGTGATCGCTCGGGAACGAGTCATCCGGCGCGTGGTGCAGGAAGGTATAGCCGACGTGATCGACAAAAGGACGATCGTGCGGGAACGCATGGCCGAGAATGTAGCTGACCAGGACGCTTACCCCGAGCGCCATCGCGACTTTAATCACCAGCTGGCGCTGCGCCTTCACCTGGCTGCGGGGACCCCACAGCCAGAGAATCGCAGCCAGTGCAGGCACGATACTGATCAAATCTTTTGCCAGAAAGGTGGCAAAATCGATCGTCCACTCAGGCGAGGCTGGCGTGGCGTTGATCAGATAAAACAGCTGATAATTCAGATTCTCTAACATAGCGTTATCACTCTTTAGCAAACCGGGTGGAAATGAGTCCGTAGACAACCACCTGGGAAAACCAGACCCACCACCCGGCCCACAGGTTGTGAGAGAAAAAATGCGCCCCGCGCATGACCTGGCCGTAGCCCATCGCCAGACCTAACACCACGCCCAGCGCGACGAAGCACCAGGCGAGACGCGGACGCTCGCGCCAGAAGGCAAAAAACAGCCCCATCACCATAAAGCCGCTGGAGGCGTGACCGCCGGGGAAACAGCGCCCCGGACCGCTGTCGGCAGGGACGGCGCTGAAAAGGGGATAAGACACAGCCTTACCGCCATATTCCACCAGATCCCACGGGCAGCTGTGATGGCTCACGCTTTTCAGCACGCCTACCACCAGCGCACCAACGCCCATCAGCAGCGCCGCCGTGACCAGCCTTGCGTTGCGCTTCCAGGCGCCGTAAAACAGCGCTACGGCACCTAAGCCGATGGCGATGTACTTCGCCAGGCGGTGGTTCAGCAGATCCAGCAGGTGGTCCTTCTGCAGCGGAAAGCTCTGCGTTGCCGCGTCATACCAAAAGGAGGTGATCCATCTGTCGAGCGCTTCACTGCGCGATAGCCACGTAAACACCACGGCAAGGGCGATCAGTACGAAAAGCTGATAACCATAAAAGCGGGTCGGTAAGCGGTAAAGTCGTTTTGTCTTATTTGTCTGTAAGTTAGACAATTCTGAACGGCTGGAGGTGAGTGCCATAATTTGGGATCGTTGACGAGTAATCGGGCTATCATAAAAGCGTCAACTTAAGGAAACCTTAAACGAAGACGATATGTGCTTTATTTCTGTTTATCCTCGATAAATCACTATCTCGGGCTGCGGCATTTCATTAAACTCGTCGCGATTTTGTCATTATAAAGAGATTGCATGTTAAACCGTTCTTCTTCTGGTTCACGTCTGGGTCGTCAGGCGTTGCTTTTCCCCCTGTGTCTGGTGCTCTACGAATTCTCTACCTATATCGGCAACGATATGATCCAGCCCGGTATGCTGGCCGTTGTGGCGCAGTACAACGCGGGTATTGAGTGGGTGCCGACCTCCATGACCGCCTATCTGGCCGGCGGCATGTTTTTGCAGTGGCTGTTAGGGCCGCTGTCGGATCGTATTGGCCGTCGTCCGGTGATGCTGACGGGCGTGGTGTGGTTTATCATCACCTGTCTCGCCACGCTGCTGGCGCAAAACATTGAACAATTTACCCTGCTGCGCTTCCTGCAGGGGGTGAGCCTGTGCTTTATCGGCGCCGTGGGGTATGCCGCCATTCAGGAGTCGTTTGAGGAGGCGGTGTGTATCAAGATTACCGCGCTGATGGCGAACGTCGCGCTGATCGCCCCCTTACTCGGGCCGCTGGTGGGTGCCGCGTGGGTGCACGTTGCGCCGTGGGAAGGGATGTTTGTGCTCTTTGCGGTTCTCGCCGCCTTCGCGTTCTTTGGCCTGCACCGGGCGATGCCGGAAACGGCCACCCGCATCGGTGAGAAACTCTCGCTGAAAGAGCTGGGTCGGGATTACAAAGAGGTGCTGAAGAACGGCCGCTTTGTGGCGGGCGCGCTGGCGACCGGGTTCGTTAGCCTGCCGCTGCTGGCGTGGATCGCGCAGTCGCCGGTCATTATCATCAGCGGTGAAAAGCTCAGCAGCTACGAGTATGGCCTGCTGCAGGTGCCGATCTTTGGCGCGCTGATTATCGGGAACCTGGTGCTGGCACGTTTGACGTCACGACGCACCGTGCGTTCCCTGATTATCATGGGCGGCTGGCCGATTGCGGCAGGGCTGATTCTGGCTGCGGTGGCGACCGTCGCGTCATCCCACGCCTACCTGTGGATGACGGCGGGGCTCAGCCTCTATGCCTTCGGGATTGGCGTGGCCAACGCCGGGCTGGTGCGCCTGACGCTGTTTGCCAGCGAGATGAGTAAAGGCACGGTCTCAGCGGCAATGGGAATGCTGCAGATGCTGATTTTTACCGTCGGTATTGAAGTGAGCAAGCATGCCTACGCGATGGGCGGCAACGGGCTGTTCAGCCTGTTTAACCTCGCCAACGGCGCGCTGTGGGTTGGCCTGATGGTGGTGTTCCTGAAAGACAAACGCGTCGGCAACGCCCTGCAGCCTTAATTCTTATTCCCTCTCCCTGCTGGCGAGCACGGAACAAGTCCCCTCTCCCTGTGGGAGAGGGCCAGGGTGAGGGTACCAGACCGCACCGGTCAATTAAACGGCGCCTCTCCGTTCAACACCTTCTCAATCACGTTTAAAACGCCTTCATCATTATTATGCGGCGCTTCAAAACGCGCGGCCGCTTTAATATGCGGTCTGGCATTCGCCATCGCAAAGCTGAACCCGGACTGACGCAGCATCTCCACGTCGTTGCCGCTGTCGCCGAAAGCCACCACTTCGCTGTCGTCAATGCCCCAGCGCTTTTGCAGGATCCGCAGGCCGTTGGCTTTATGCACGCCGGGGATAATCAGGTCGATACTGCCGTGACCGGTGGTGACAGGCACCATGATGTCGCTCAGCTTTTCATGCAGCAGCGCCTGAATCCGCGGAATTTCATCATCAGATACGTTAAGCCCGAACTTGAAGAAAATATCGTTCAGGTTGTCGAAATTGCTGACCATTTCGAGGCGGTGGTAATACTTCGCCGCGATATCCTTAAAGCCCTCGTCATAGCATTTCAGCGTGTACGCGCTGCTTTTCCCGCAGGCGATGATCTCAATGCCCGGAACCTCGTTTAGCACGTTCGCTACGGTCTCGAAATGGGCTTTCGACAGTTCGCCGTTAAAGATGTCTTCACCTTCGCTCACGACCCAGCCGCCGTTTTCGGCGACGAAGGCAATTTCATGCGCAATCTCCGGGAAAAAGGAGATCAGCTGGTAGTACTGGTTGCCGCTGGCGACCACAAACCGAATGCCTTGCGCCTTCATGCGGGCATACTGCGCCAGAAAGCGCGGCCGATTATAGGTCTTGGCATCGCTCAGAAAAGTACCATCCATGTCGACGGCGATCAGTTTAACGCTCATATCCCTTCTCCAGTGTCGTTTGATTCGTTTCCGGCTTTGCCACCGCGCGCGCCACCAGCGCCGCGATGATGACTAACCCTAACACCACCAGCATGGCGCTGCGCAGCCCGTAGTGCTCGCCGAGGAAGCCGAGCAGCGGCGGCCCGACCAGGAAGGCGAGATAGCCCGTGGTTGCCACCACGCTGACGCGCGTCGGCGCATCCGGGCCGGTATCGCTGGCGGCTGAAATGGTCAGCGGGAAGCCGAGCGACGCGCCCAGTCCCCACAGGATCACGGAAACGCCGGCAATCCAGTCCACGTCCACAAAGATGATCATCGCGATACCCAGGCCGCCCAGCAGGGCGCTGGCGCGTACCACCGCCACGCGACTGTAGCGGTCGATAAACCAGCCGCCGGTGAAGCGCCCGACGGTCATCCCCAGCGTAAACCCGGCGTAAATCAGCGAGCCGGAGGTCGGGCTAAAGCCGTGACCGTCCACCATCAGCAGCGGCAGCCAGTCGTTGGCGGAACCTTCCGCGAACGCCATCGCCAGCACCACCACGCCGATCAGCATCAGCTGGAAGTCGCGGTAGAAGGGCTGCCCTTTTTCGGCCGAGTGCTGTTCGTCAGCGGAGTTCTTACCGGTGCCGTCCGGGATCGCCCGGATGCCGGTCAGAATGGGAATGATGCACACCAGCGCCGCCAGCAGGATATGCAGATTCGCGCTTACGCCAGTGGCCGTCAGCGCCATCCCCACGCCCGCACCGGCCAGCGTGCCGAGGCTGTAAAAACCGTGCATCATCGGCAGCACGGTTTTATTCATCTCATGTTCGACCGCCGCCCCTTCCACGTTGATAGCAACTTCAGCCGAACCGAAGCTGCCGCCAAATACCGTCAGGCCCAGGGCGAACAGCACTGGCGAAGCAAACCACAGCGCCACGCTCAATATTCCCATCCCGAACACGGCAAAGCACATGGTGGTGCGGATCACCGCTCGCGTACCAAAGCGCTTTACCAGCCACGCGGAGCAGAGGATGCCGCTCATGGAGCCTATCGACAGGCCGAACAGCACAATGCCCATCTCCGCGGTAGAAACGGACAAAATATCGCGAATGGCGGGGGTGCGCGTGGCCCAGGAGGCCATCAGCAGGCCGGGAATAAAGAAGAACATAAACAGCGCCCACAGGCGTCGCTGCAGGGCTTTGCGGGGAGAGGTCAGCGTCATCGGGATAGCACCAGAAGTACAACAATAGCGACAACACTAGCAAGTTTGTGTACATTTGTACACAAACCACGTGAGGAATTTATGAGCAGATCACCGAACGATCCGCATCGCCGGGAGAAGATCCTGCAGGCAACGCTCGATACCATCGCCGAGCACGGCATTCACGCCGTCACGCACCGTAAAATCGCCACCTGCGCGGGCGTGCCGCTGGGGTCGATGACCTACTATTTCGACGGCATGGAGCCGCTGCTGGAGGAGGCCTTCACGTGGTTTACCCGGCAGATGTCGCAGCAGTATCGGGATTTCTTTGCGGGCGTCACCGGGCCGGAAATGGCGTGCGAATCCATCACCACGCTGATCCATAGCTCGCAGGTGACCACGCCGCACAACATGGCGCTGATGTATCAGCTCTACGCCTTTATGCACCGCAGCGCGGCGCTCAAAACGGTGATGCAGGACTGGATGAAGATGAGCCAGACCACGCTGGAGCAGTGGTTCGACCCGGTTACCACCCGCGCGCTGGACGCGTTTATCGAAGGGATGACGCTGCACTACGTCACCGACCGGGCGCCGTTAACCCGGGAGGAGATCCGGGCGATGGTGGGGAGAATTGCGGGCGAGGGTAACCTTTAGGTAACACTCGCCCTGCCAGTTTTACCTGCGTTCGATTTTTTTCCCGCTGGCATCCACCACGGCTTCGCCATCCTCTTTCGTAAACGCCCGTTTCTGTGCATCCGGCAGGATGTCGAGGACGACTTCAGACGGTCGGCAGAGGCGGGTGCCCAGCGGCGTCACCACGATCGGACGGTTAATCAGGATCGGGTGTTGCAGCATAAAATCAATAAGCTGGTCGTCGTTGAAGCTATCTTCGGCAAGGCCGAGCTGTTCATAGGGCTCCACGTTTTTACGCAGCAGGTCCCGCACCGAAATGCCCATATCGGCAATCAGGGCGGTCAGCTCATCGCGCGACGGCGGGGTTTCCAGATAGAGGATAATTTCTGGCTCCGTGCCGCTGTTGCGGATCATCTCCAGCGTGTTGCGCGAGGTGCCGCAGGCCGGGTTGTGATAAATGGTGATGTGGCTCATATCAGTGGCTCATTACAGTGTGAAAGAGAGACGTAGCGCTAGCGCGGCGAGCGTCACAAACAGGACGGGCAGCGTCATAACGATGCCCGTCCGGAAATAGTAGCCCCATGTGATCGTCATGTTTTTCTGCGCCAGCACGTGGAGCCAGAGCAGGGTGGCGAGGCTACCGATAGGCGTGATTTTCGGCCCCAGGTCGCAGCCAATCACGTTGGCGTAAATCATTGCTTCCTTGATCAAACCTGTCGCCGTACTGCCCTCGATGGAGAGCGCGCCAATCAGCACCGTGGGCATATTGTTCATTATGGATGAGAGAAACGCGGTGATGAATCCGGTTCCCAGCGTGGTGACCCACAGTCCGTGTCCGGCCAGGCTATTCAGTACGCCTGAAAGAGATTCCGTCAGCCCGGCATTGCGCAGGCCATACACCACCAGATACATCCCCAGCGAGAAGATGACGATTTGCCACGGTGCGCCGCGCAGCACTTTTCCGGTGTTTATCGCATGTCCGCGCTTTGCGACAGCGAATAAAATCAGCGCGCCGACGGTCGCGATGGCGCTGACCGGAATGCCGAGAGGTTCAAGCACAAAGAAACCCACGAGCAGAAGCAGCAGGACGATCCAGCCCGTTCTGAACGTCGGGAGATCGTGAATGGCCCGCGCGGGCTCTTGGAGTTTCGCCAGGTCATATTCCGGGGGAATTTCCTTACGGAAGAAAAGATGCAGCATCATCAGCGTTGCGGCAATGGCGGCGATATCAACAGGGATCATCACCGAGGCGTATTCGCTGAACCCCAGCTTAAAGAAGTCTGCCGACACGATGTTGACCAGGTTGGAGACAATCAGCGGCAGGCTGGCGGTATCGGCGATGAAGCCCGCCGCCATGACAAACGCCAGCGTGGCCTGCTTGCTGAACCCCAGCGCCAGCAGCATGGCGATAACGATAGGCGTCAGGATCAGCGCCGCACCGTCATTGGCAAACAGCGCCGCCACGGCTGCGCCCAGCAGCACAATATAAGTAAACAGCAATCGCCCGCGACCGTTCCCCCAGCGGGCAACGTGCAGCGCCGCCCACTCGAAAAAGCCGGACTCATCCAGCAGCAGGCTGATGATGATGACGGCGATGAACGTTGCCGTGGCGTTCCAGACGATATTCCACACGACCGGAATATCGTTAATATGAATCACGCCGCTGGCCAGCGCCAGTACGGCGCCGATAGTCGCGCTCCAGCCGATACTGAGCCCTTTGGGCTGCCAGATGACCAGTACCAGCGTAAACAGAAAAATAGCCCCTGCCAGAAACATCGCTTACTCCATTATATCTGTTTTTGTGAATGTGTTTTGCCTAGCACGAGCCCGAGAGTCGGTTTTTCAGCTTCATGCGCGTCTCTTCCCGCAGGCAGTTCCAGCTGTTGTCGATAACGGTTGCCGCCCAGGCAGGCATGTTGGGAGATAGACGGTAATGGACCCATTTCCCTTCACGGCGATCGATAACCAGCCCGGATTCGCGCAGCAGGGCCATGTGGCGGGAGACCTTCGGCTGCGATTCTGTGGTCGCGGCACAGAGATCGCAGACGCACAGTTCTCCCGCTTCGCGGAGCAGCATGACGATGGCGAGCCGCGTTTCGTCGGAGAGGGTTTTGAAGAGCTGGAGCGGGTGGAGCATGGGATTTCCTGCAGGTGTGATTTTATATATGTTTAATCATATGTGTTTTGGTGGCAAGAGAGAAGAAAAGAATAGAGGAAGGTGAATTTAAGGCAACAAAAAACCCATCAACCTTGAACCAAAACGGCGGGGTTGATGGGCTCCACAAATTGGGGACATCAAAGAAAAGCAGTGGCACTAGTTATGACTGCCCCCCGATAAAAAAGTTCTGCGCGTAACAAAAATATTTTCCACTACGCGCATTCTTAGGAGTTATCCGAGTCCTGGCCAGATGATGATAATCAGCGTACCCGCCAGTGTCAGCAGCACGTTAGCGATAGCATACGTGCCCGCATACCCCAGCGCCGGGATGTTGCTGCGCGCGGTATCGCTGATGATTTCCATAGCAGGCGCACAGGTACGCGCCCCCATCATCGCCCCGAAGAGCAGGGCGCGGTTCATGCGCAGCACGTAGGCGCCGAACAGGAAGCAGATCACCACCGGCACCAGGCTGACGATAAGTCCGGAAACCAGCATCTGCCAGCCGACGGCGCCCAGACTGTGGCCGATACCGCTGCCCGCGCTTAAGCCGACGCCCGCCATAAAGACCATCAGACCGAACTCTTTCACCATGTTCAGCGCGCCCTGCGGAATGTAGCCGAAGGTCGGGTGGTTTGCTCGCAGGAAGCCCAGCATAATCCCGGCAAACAGCAGCCCGGCGGCGTTACCGATGCCGAAGCTAAAGTTGCTGAACTGGAAGGTGATCATCCCGATCATCAGGCCAACGATAAAGAAGGCGCAGAAGGCCAGCAGGTCGGTGACCTGGCTGTGAATGGAGATAAAGCCGATGCGGTCGGCAACGGTTTTCACGCGTCGCGCGTCGCCGCTAACCTGCAGTACGTCGCCTTTGTTGAGCACGACGTTGTCGTCGATCGGCATCTCTATCTGGCTGCGGATCACGCGGTTGAGGAAGCAGCCGTGGTCGGTCAGCTTCAGCTGGGCCAGTCGGCGGCCCACGGCGTTATGGTTTTTCACCACGATCTCTTCGGTGACGATACGCATGTCGAGCAGGTCGCGGTCAAACACCTCTTTGCCGTTACGGAAGCTCGGGTCGAGACGGGCGTGGGCGTCCGGGTAGCCCACCAGCGCGATGTCGTCGCCCATCTGCAGCACCGCGTCGCCGTCCGGGTTCGCCAGAATGCCGTTGCGGCGGATACGTTCGATATAGCAGCCCGTCTGGCGGTAAATCCCCAGCTCGCGCAGGTTTTTGCCGTCAGCCCATGCCACCAGCTCTGGCCCGACGCGATAGGCGCGGATTACCGGAAGATAGACTTTACGTTTGGAATCGGTATCGAGACCGCGCTCGCGCGCGATTTGCTGGGCGCTGGTCTGCAGATCCTGGTGCTGCAGTTTTGGCAGGTAGCGTGCGCCGACAATCAGGCTCACCAGACCAATCAGATAGGTCAGGGCATAGCCCAGGCTCAGGTGGTCGAGCGCGGTAGAGAGCTGCGCGCCGGCCATGCCGGAATGGCGAAGGGTATCACCGGCACCCACCAGCACGGGGGTGGAGGTCATAGAGCCTGCCAGCATACCGGCCGTTAACCCGATATCCCAGCCAAACAGTTTACCCAGCCCTAACGCGATCAGCAGCGCGCTGCCGACCATCACCAGCGCCAGCATCAGATAATTTTTGCCGTCGCGGAAGAAAATTGAAAAAAAGTTCGGTCCCGCTTCTACGCCAACACAAAAAATAAACAGCATAAAGCCTAAGTTGAGCGCGTCCGTGTTAATGCTGAAGTGCTGTTGACCTAATAATAAGGAGACGACTAAAACGCCAATGGAATTACCAAGTTGAACTGAACCCAGGCGCAATTTACCCAGGCAAAGGCCCAGCGCCAGTACCACAAATAATAACAGGATGTAATTCCCATTTAACAAGTCTGCGACGTTTATATTCACGGAGGCTAACTTCTTGTTTACCAGTAAGTTGTTGAATGAAAGGACTATTTGGGCTACTGTTTTCTGGGCCAGGGAACGCGTTCAACCCTCCCTGTTACCTAATTTATTCCCTAAAACATTAGCTGGCCGATAGTTTAATCGTATTAGCTACTGACAGCTACCTATTATCGCATCACCCTGTGCGTACTTTGGCAAGGATTGCCGCACTGCTTTATCTGACTGGGCGTCTACCCGACGAAGGTGTATTTGATAGAGATAAGTCAGGAGGATAGTTTGAACATTAAACGAAACTGGGCGGGGGTGATCAGCTGTTTTTTGCTGTTTACCGTCGTGTGCATGTCGCTCGCTTTTAATGTGAAAGGGGCATTCAGGGCAGCCGGACATCCGGAGCTGGGGCTGCTCTTTTTCACCCTGCCGGGAGCCGCTGCCAGTTTTCTTTCCCGTAAAGGGGAGGTGGTCAAGCCGCTTATTGGCGCAATGCTGGCGGCACCGCTGTGTCTGCTGCTGATGCGCATGCTGTATGTGTCAACGCGAAGTTTCTGGCAGGAGATGGCGTGGTTGCTGAGCGGCGTCTTCTGGTGCGCCCTCGGCGCGCTGTGCTATTTGTTTGTGTGCAGCCTGATTAAGCATCGACGGCACCACAAATAAAAACGCCCTCCGGGTGAGGGCGTCTTCGTATTACTGGGCGGCAAACAGGCCCAGATGCTCTTTGGCGTAAGCTTCAAAGTCAGTGCAACCACCGATGTGTTTCTGATCGAGGAAGATCTGCGGTACGGTTTCAACCGGCTTACCGACGGTTTTTTCGAGATCCGCTTTGGTGATGCCTTCCGCGTGGATGTCCACGTAGCGGAAGTTGAAGTCATCGCGCTCTTCAGTCAGTTTCTCAGCCAGCTCTTTCGCGCGCACACAGTAAGGGCACCCTGGACGACCAAAAATTACTGCAAACATTTCTCTCTCCTCAAAAAACAAGCCTGACGGCGAATAGGACATATAGTGCCCGATAACCTGCCGCCATTAAAGAAGGTTTCGCCTGTCGCTTTGATACAGTAAGGCTATGTTTCGCCAATTACACCGCGCAAATCATTGCCTATACTGGCTGCCATACGGTTTAAGCACGACAAAGAGAGACAAGATGACGCCAACCATAGACCTGCTCACATCCCACCGTTCCATCCGCCACTTCACCGACGAGCCGATTACCGAGGCGCAGCGCGAAGCGATTATTAACAGCGCCAGGGCGACCTCCAGCTCCAGCTTCCTGCAGTGCAGCTCGATTATCCGCATCACCGACCCGGCCATGCGTGAACAGCTGGTGACGCTGACCGGCGGGCAGAAGCATGTGGCCCAGGCCGCGGAGTTCTGGGTGTTCTGCGCCGACTTTAACCGCCACCTGCAGATCTGCCCTGAGGCCGAACTGGGGCTGGCCGAACAGCTGCTGTTGGGCGTGGTGGATACCGCGCTGATGGCGCAAAACGCCTTTACTGCGGCGGAGTCGCTGGGATTAGGCGGCGTCTACATCGGAGGCCTGCGTAACAACATTCAAAGCGTGACCGACCTGCTGAAGCTGCCAAAACACGTCCTGCCGCTGTTCGGCCTGTGCCTCGGCTGGCCTGCGGATAACCCGGATCTAAAGCCGCGCATTCCTGCCGCCATGCTGGTGCACGAAAACCACTACCAGCCGGTCGATCAGGACGTCCTGAATCAATATGACGAAGAGCTGGCGAACTACTACCTGACGCGCGGCAGCAATAACCGCCGCGATACCTGGACTGACCATATTCGTCGCACCATCATTAAAGAAAATCGCCCGTTTATTCTTGATTACCTCCACAAACAGGGATGGGCGACGCGATAGTCCATTCCTCCTGCGCCTGCCTGCGTATATGATACTCAGGCTTTTTCCATGTCTTCAGAGAGGTGCAGGGTGAAAATTGCCATATTGTCCCGGGATGGAACGCTCTATTCATGTAAACGCCTGCGTGAGGCGGCGGCGAAACGCGGGCATCAGGTTGAGATCCTCGACCCGATGTCCTGCTATATGAACATTGACCCGGCCGCCTCGTCGATTCACTACAAAGGCCGCAAGCTGCCGCACTTTGATGCCGTGATCCCGCGCATCGGCTCCCAGATCACCTATTACGGCACCGCCGCGCTGCGCCAGTTCGAGATGCTGGGCAGCTATCCGCTCAACGAATCCGTCGCCATATCCCGCGCCCGCGACAAGCTGCGCTCGCTGCAGCTGCTCGCCCGTCAGGGGATCGATCTCCCCGTTACGGGGATTGCCCATTCACCGGACGACACCAGCGATCTTATCGATATGGTGGGCGGCGCGCCTTTGGTGATTAAGCTGGTGGAAGGGACGCAAGGCATTGGCGTGGTGCTGGCGGAAACGCGTCAGGCGGCGGAGAGCGTCATTGACGCCTTTCGCGGCCTCAATGCCCACATTCTCGTGCAGGAGTACATCGAAGAGGCGAAAGGGCGCGATATTCGCTGCTTCGTGGTCGGCAATGAGGTGGTGGCGGCCATTGAGCGCCAGGCGAAAGAGGGCGATTTCCGCTCTAACCTTCACCGCGGCGGCGTGGCGCGGGTAGCCGATATTAGCGATCGCGAACGGGAAATTGCCGTGAAAGCGGCGCAAACCCTGGGGCTGGACGTGGCGGGCGTAGACCTTCTGCGGGCGACGCGCGGGCCGCTGGTCATGGAGGTGAACGCCTCGCCGGGGCTGGAAGGCGTGGAAAAAACCACAGGAGTCGATATTGCGGGTAAAATGATCTCATGGATCGAGCGTCATGCCACGCCGGGCTACTGTCTGAAAACGGGCGGTTAAATGGTATTGAACGCACTTTTTGCGTACCCTATGCACAGATTATATTGAAGAGGCTGCACAGCGATGGATTTACAGGTCGTACCTACACTGGATACGTTACGTCAATGGCTTGATGATGCCGGAATTACATTCTTCGAATGCGATTCCTGCCAGGCGCTGCATCTGCCTCATATGCAGAATTTCGACGGCATTTTCGATGCCAAAATCGATCTCATTAACGACGTAATCCTTTTCTCCGCGCTGGCCGAAGTGAAGCCGTCCGCGCTTCTGGCGCTGGCCTCCGACCTGTCAGCGATCAACGCCAGTTCTTTGACGGTGAAAGCATTTCTCGACATACAGGATGATAATCTGCCAAAACTGGTCGTTTGCCAGTCTTTATTCTCCGGTGCCGGGCTGTCGTTCAAGCAGTTCTCCTGGTTTATGCGCTTGAGCGAAGAGCAAATTTCCATGGTCATGATGGAAGCCAATGCGCACCATCTGCTGTATAGCGCGGAAGATGATGCAGAGAATAATGATGCATCTCCCAATTTTCTTCACTAAGCCTGTCTGACTTTTGCGCAGTCGCTGCCATAGCGGCTGCAGAAGGCCATTTTTTCTGCTGCTTTTAACCTTTCTTTAAAGAATTTTTCACCTCCCTGAAGGCCGTTTCGGCTTATCACGTAGACATAACCTGCATAAAAAATTGATAAAAGGCGTTTTTTCGTCTGGGCTATAGCCGGAGACACGGGCTACAGTTATTCTTGCGATGCTTAAAAAAGCGAGCGGAAGCTGCCGGGTAAAGAGGTTTCTTTTTATTTTAGGCAGAGCGACAAACTATGCATGATTATTGCATATCTTCAGATTGCACAGTTTTAGTTCGTTTGTTAACGAGCTTTCAGAAGGAATAAAGATATGATCGCCTTGAATAAAAAATGGTTATCGGGTCTGGTTGCGGGTGCTCTGATGGCCGTCTCTGCCGGCACGCTCGCTGCGGAACAAAAAACGCTGCACGTTTACAACTGGTCTGACTATATTGCGCCGGACACGGTGGCGAATTTTGAAAAAGAGACCGGCATTAAAGTGGTCTACGACGTTTTCGATTCCAACGAAGTGCTGGAAGGAAAACTGATGGCGGGCAGCACCGGGTTTGATCTCGTGGTGCCTTCTGCAAGCTTCCTTGAGCGCCAGCTGACGGCAGGCGTCTTCCAGCCTCTGGACAAGAGCAAATTACCGAACTGGAAAAACCTCGATCCGGAAGTGCTGAAGCTGGTGGCGAAGCATGACCCGGACAACAAATACGCGATGCCTTACCTGTGGGCGACCACCGGTATCGGCTACAACGTAGATAAAGTCAAAGCGGTGCTGGGCCCGGACGTCAAGCTGGACAGCTGGGACGTGGTGCTGAAGCCGGAAAACCTTGAGAAGCTGAAAAGCTGCGGCGTCTCCTTCCTCGATGCGCCGGAAGAGATTTTCGCGACCGTGCTGAACTACCTGGGCAAAGACCCGAACAGCAGTAAAGCCGATGATTACACCGGCCCGGCGACCGATCTGCTGCTGAAGCTGCGTCCAAACATTCGTTACTTCCACTCGTCTCAGTACATCAATGACCTGGCGAACGGCGACATCTGCGTCGCGATCGGCTGGGCAGGGGACGTGTGGCAGGCGGCTAACCGCGCGAAAGAGGCGAAAAACGGCGTGAATGTCTCTTACTTCATTCCGAAAGAGGGGGCGCTGGCCTTCTTCGACGTCTTCGCGATGCCGGCTGATGCGAAGAACAAGGACGAAGCCTATCAGTTCCTCAACTACCTGATGCGTCCTGAGGTGATCGCCCACATCAGCGACCACGTTTACTACGCGAATGGTAACAAGGCCTCCCTGCCGCTGGTAAGCGAAGAAATCCGTAACAACCCGGCTATCTATCCGCCAGCGGATGTGTTCGCCAAGCTCTTCACCCTGAAAGTTCAGGATCCAAAAATTGACCGCGTGCGTACCCGCGCGTGGACCAAGGTGAAAAGCGGTAAATAACGGCGTTGGGTATTGTTGCCCGGTGGCGCTGTCGCCTACCGGGCCTTCACAACCCGTAGGCCGGGCAAGCGTTAGCGCCGCCCGGCGATGCGCACCCTGACGGTGCGTTTGCACCAGTACTGATCTATGCCGGAGAACACCCCGTGAATGACGCGATCCCCCGCCCGCAGGCGAAAGTCCGTAAAGCGCTGACCCCGCTTCTTGAAATTCGTAACCTCACCAAATCTTTTGATGGCCAGCATGCCGTGGACGACGTCAGCCTGACTATCTATAAAGGCGAAATTTTTGCCCTTCTGGGGGCTTCTGGCTGCGGTAAATCGACCCTGCTGCGTATGCTGGCCGGTTTTGAACAGCCCACCGCCGGGCAAATCATGCTCGATGGTGTGGATCTCTCCAGCGTGCCGCCGTATCAGCGTCCGATTAACATGATGTTCCAGTCCTACGCGCTGTTCCCGCACATGACGGTGGAGCAGAACATCGCCTTTGGCCTGAAGCAGGACAAGCTGCCGAAGGCCGAAATTACCGCGCGTGTGGCCGAAATGCTGAGCCTGGTGCACATGCAGGAGTTCGCGAAGCGTAAGCCGCACCAGCTCTCCGGCGGCCAGCGCCAGCGCGTGGCCCTGGCCCGCAGTCTGGCAAAACGCCCGAAACTGCTGCTGCTCGACGAACCGATGGGCGCGCTGGATAAAAAACTGCGCGACCGTATGCAGCTCGAAGTGGTGGATATCCTCGAGCGCGTGGGGGTGACCTGCGTGATGGTGACCCACGACCAGGAAGAGGCGATGACCATGGCCGGGCGTATCGCGATCATGAATCGCGGGAAGTTCGTGCAGATCGGAGAGCCAGAAGAGATTTATGAGCACCCGACGACCCGCTACAGCGCGGAGTTTATCGGCTCGGTCAACGTTTTCGAAGGGCTGCTAAAAGATCGTCAGGAGGATGGCCTGGTCATCGAATCGCCGGGGCTGCAGCATCCGCTTAAGGTCGATCCTGACAACTCGGTGGTGGATAACGTGCCGGTCTACGTCGCGCTGCGTCCGGAGAAAATCATGCTCTGCGAGGATCCGCCTGCCGATGGCTATAACTTTGCCGTGGGCGAAGTGGTGCACATTGCCTATCTGGGCGACCTGTCTATCTACCACGTGCGTCTGAAAAGCGGGCAGATGCTCAGCGCGCAGCTTCAGAACGAACATCGCTACCGCAAGGGGCAGCCGACCTGGGGTGACGAAGTGCGCCTCTGCTGGGACGCTGACAGTTGCGTCGTGCTGACGGTATAAGGAGCGGCAAATGAGTGCACTTGAACCTCCAGCCCGCGCAGAAAAGCCGGGCGGCCTTGCCCAGTGGCTGACGCGCATGCAGATGAAACACGGCCGCAAGCTGGTGATCGCCTTGCCGTACGTGTGGCTGATCCTGCTGTTCCTGCTGCCGTTTCTGATTGTTTTCAAGATAAGCCTGGCGGAAATGGCGAGGGCGATACCGCCTTACACCAACCTGCTGGACTGGGCCGACGGGCAGCTTACGCTGACGCTTAACCTCGGCAACTTCCTGCAGCTCACCGACGACCCGCTCTATTTCGAAGCCTATCTGCAGTCGCTGCAGGTGGCGGCGATTTCGACGCTCTGCTGTCTGGTGATGGGCTACCCGCTGGCGTGGGCGGTGGCGCACAGCAAGCCGTCGACGCGTAACATCCTGCTGCTGCTGGTGATCCTGCCGTCGTGGACCTCGTTCCTGATCCGCGTTTATGCCTGGATGGGGATCCTGAAAAACAACGGCGTGCTGAATAACTTTCTCATGTGGCTTGGGGTTATCGATCAGCCGCTGACGATCCTGCACACCAACCTCGCGGTCTATATCGGCATTGTGTACGCCTATCTGCCGTTTATGGTGCTGCCGATCTACACGGCGCTGACGCGCATTGATTATTCGCTGGTGGAAGCGTCGCTCGATCTCGGCGCCCGCCCGTTAAAAACCTTCTTCAGCGTCATTGTCCCGCTGACCAAAGGCGGCATTATCGCCGGGTCAATGCTGGTCTTTATCCCGGCGGTCGGGGAGTTTGTGATCCCGGAACTGCTCGGCGGCCCTGACAGCATTATGATTGGCCGCGTACTGTGGCAGGAGTTCTTCAATAACCGCGACTGGCCGGTGGCCTCGGCGGTGGCGATTGTTATGCTCCTGCTGCTGATCGTGCCGATCATGTGGTTCCACAAGCATCAGCAGAAACAGATGGGAGATCACGGATGAACAACTTACCGGTAGTGCGCTCCCCGTGGCGAATTGCGATCCTGGTGATTGGCTTTACCTTCCTGTATGCGCCGATGCTGATGCTGGTGATCTACTCGTTCAACAGCTCTAAGCTGGTAACGGTCTGGGCGGGCTGGTCGACGCGCTGGTACAGCGAGCTGTTCCACGACGATGCTATGATGAGCGCGGTGGGGCTGAGCCTGACGATTGCCGCCCTGGCGGCGACAATGGCGTCGGTGCTGGGCACGATCGCCGCGCTGGTGATGGTGCGCTTCGGGCGTTTTCGCGGCTCAAACGGGTTCGCCTTTATGATCACCGCGCCGCTGGTTATGCCGGACGTGATCACCGGACTCGCGCTGCTGCTGCTGTTCGTGGCCCTTGCGCACGCCATCGGCTGGCCGGCGGATCGCGGAATGCTCACCATCTGGCTGGCGCACGTCACCTTCTGTACGGCCTACGTGGCGGTAGTGATCTCCTCGCGCCTGCGCGAGCTGGATCGCTCCATTGAAGAGGCGGCGATGGATCTTGGCGCGACGCCGCTGAAGGTCTTTTTCATCATCACCCTGCCGATGATTATGCCGGCGGTGATCTCCGGCTGGCTGCTGGCGTTTACGCTGTCGCTGGACGATCTGGTTATCGCCAGCTTTGTCTCCGGACCGGGCGCGACGACGCTGCCGATGCTGGTCTTCTCCAGCGTGCGCATGGGGGTCAACCCGGAGATTAACGCCCTGGCTTCCATCATCCTCGGCGTGGTCGGAATTGTCGGATTTATCGCATGGTATTTGATGGCGCGCGCGGAAAAACAGCGCGTGCGCGATATCCAGCGTGCAAGACGCGGCTGAAGGATTTAAAATTTCCAGTGATGTGCCGCGCATGACGCGGCACTGTTTTTCAGGGAAGTAAAACATTGGGATTATTAAAAAAATCACGTACTACGCACGCGCGACCTAACGTACCTGCTCTGGTTCAGGTGGCGGCGCTCGCCATTATTATGATCCGCTGCCTCGACGTGCTGATGATTCTGAACACCCTGGGCGTGCGCGGCATCGGTGAATTCATTCACCGCAGCGTGCAGACGTGGAATCTGACGCTGGTCTTTTTGAGCAGCCTGGTGCTGGTGTTTATCGAGATCTACTGCGCGTTTTCGCTGGTTAAAGGGCGCAACTGGGCGCGCTGGGTCTATATGCTGACGCAGATTACCGCGGCGAGCTATCTCTGGGCCGCTTCGCTGGGGTATGGCTACCCGGAGCTGTTCAGTATTGCCGGTGAGTCCAAACGCGAGATCCTGCGCGCGCTGTTTATGCAAAAACTGCCGGACATGCTGGTGCTCTTTCTTCTCTTCGTTCCGGCCTCCAGTCGGCGGTTCTTCCGCCTGCAATAATGTGTATAATCGCAGCCCTCGTGATTTTTAAGGTTTTCATATGCAGTGCGCACTCTATGCCGCCGGACGCTGCCGCTCCTGTCAGTGGATAGAACAACCGGTCTCTCAACAACTCACCGCCAAAATGGCCGACCTGCAACAGCTGCTGGCAGAACACGCGGTGGGCGAGTGGTGCGCACCCGTCAGCGGCCCTGAGCAGGGTTTTCGCAATAAAGCCAAAATGGTGGTCAGCGGCAGCGTGGAAAAACCGCTGCTGGGGATGCTGCACCGCGACGGCACGCCGGAAGACTTAACCGACTGCCCGCTCTATCCCGCTTCCTTTGCGCCGGTCTTTGCCGCACTCAAGCCGTTTATTGCCCGGGCAGGGTTAACGCCCTATAACGTGGCCCGCAAGCGCGGCGAGCTGAAATACCTTCTGCTGACGGAAAGCCAGGTCGACGGCGGCATGATGCTGCGCTTCGTGCTGCGTTCGGAAGCCAAGCTCGAGCAGCTGCGCGCGGCGCTGCCGTGGCTGCAGGAACAGCTGCCGCAGCTGAAGGTCATTACGGCGAATATTCAGCCGGTGCATATGGCAATCATGGAAGGGGAGGAAGAGATTTTCTTCACCGACCAGCACGCGCTGGCGGAGAGCTTCAACGGCGTGCCGCTGTGGATCCGCCCGCAAAGCTTCTTCCAGACTAACCCGACCGTGGCAAGCAGCCTGTACGCCACCGCCCGCGACTGGGTACGTGCGTTAAACGTCCATCATATGTGGGATCTCTTCTGCGGCGTGGGCGGCTTTGGCCTGCACTGCGCCACGCCAGAGATGCAGCTCACCGGCATTGAGATCTCTGCCGAAGCGATTGCCTGCGCGAAGCAGTCCGCCGCCGGGCTGGGGTTAACGAATCTGCACTTCCAGGCGCTCGACTCCACGCAGTTTGCGACCGGCCAGGGCAACGTGCCGGAGCTGGTTCTGGTTAATCCGCCGCGCCGCGGCATCGGCAAGGCGCTGTGCGACTATCTGAGCCAGATGGCGCCGGAATACATCATCTATTCCAGCTGTAACGCCCAGACCATGGCGAAAGACATCGCCAGCCTGCCGGGCTACCGCATTGAACGCGTTCAACTTTTCGATATGTTCCCGCATACCGCGCATTACGAAGTGCTGACGTTGCTCGTGAAATCTTAAACAAAATGTGAACTCTTCCCCCGCTCGAAATCAGGTAAGCTTACGTCATAAGACATGAATAAAGGCTTACCCATGAAGCAGATCCTGCTGGTGGAAGACGACCACGATATCGCGGCGCTTCTGCGACTCAATTTAGAAGACGAAGGCTACGCCATTACCCACGAGCCCGACGGGGGCAAGGCCTTACTGCGTCTTGAAAAACAGCCGTGGGATGCGGTGATCCTCGACCTGATGCTGCCCAGCGTTGACGGTCTGGAGATTTGCCGCCGCATCCGTCAGATGACGCGCTACCTGCCGGTGATCATCATCAGCGCCCGCAGCAGCGAGACCGACCGCATTACCGGGCTGGAAACCGGCGCCGATGATTATCTGGCTAAGCCGTTTTCGGTGCAGGAACTCATTGCGCGCATCAAAGCGCTGTTCCGCCGCCAGCAGGCGATGGGGCAGGCGCAAACTGACGGACACATTCAGGCGCACGGACTGACCATCGATCCGCTGGCGCGCAGCGTGCTGCTACACGGCCAGGTGGTGGACCTCACCCCGCGCGAGTTCGAGCTGCTCTACTTCTTTGCCCGTCATCCCGGCGAGGTGTTCTCCCGTCTGGCGCTGCTGGAGCAGGTCTGGGGCTACCAGCACGAAGGCTACGAGCACACCGTCAACACCCATATCAACCGCCTGCGCATCAAGATAGAGAAGGACGCCGCCGAGCCGGAGATCATTCGCACCGTCTGGGGCAAGGGCTACAAATTTGCGGAGCCGCAGAATGATGCGTCGCTTTAGCCTGAGCCAGCGCCTGACGCTGCTCTTCATCATGCTGATGATGCTCTGCGCCGCCGTCGCCTGCGCGGT
Source organism: Enterobacter sp. CGMCC 5087 (assembly GCF_003144775.1). NCBI lineage: Bacteria > Pseudomonadati > Pseudomonadota > Gammaproteobacteria > Enterobacterales > Enterobacteriaceae > Enterobacter > Enterobacter sp. CGMCC 5087. The sequence goes on from NZ_QFXN01000221.1 coordinate 27,919, forward strand.
ACAGCTCTACAGCAGCATGCAGTACGGTAACGCAATGGTGCAGCGTTTGTCGGGTGGGCTGGCGCAGCAGATCGTCCAGCGCGAACCGATTCTGGACGCGCAGGGCCGGGTCGACCGCAGCGCGCTGAAACCGCTGTTTGGCCGGCTGATGACCTTTAATCCGAGCGTTGAGCTGTACGTTGTCTCCCCGGACGGCGATATCATGGCCGATGCCGCACCGCCGGGCCACATTCAGCGGCAAAAAATCGATCTGGCCCCGGTTCAGACCTTCCTGAGCGGTACCGCCATACCGGTCCTGGGCGACGATCCTCGTAGTCAAAATAAAAAGGTCTTTAGCGCCACGCCGCTGCGGCAGGACGGCGAGCTTAAGGGCTACCTGTACATTATTTTGCAGGGAGAGGAGTCAAACGCCCTGGCGGAAATGGCCTGGCATAAGGCGCTGTGGAGCACGGTGCTGTGGTCATTGCTGTGGGTCGCGCTGTTTGGCCTGCTGGCAGGTTTACTGGTCTGGTACTGGGTCACGCGCCCGGTAAAACAGCTGACGGTGGAGCTCGCCGGGCTGGAGCAGGACAGCATCAGCGCTATCAGACAGCTGGCGGCGCAGCCGTCGGACGCGGCGGCGAAGGATGAAGTGGCGATCCTGCGCAACAGCTTTATCGAGCTGGCGCGCAAAATCACACGCCAGTGGGACCAGCTGGCCGACAGCGATCGCCAGCGCCGGGAGTTTATCGCTAATATTTCGCACGATCTCCGTACGCCGCTGACCTCGCTGCTGGGCTATCTGGAAACCCTGTCGCTCAAATCCGCCACCCTGACGCCGCAGGAGCACCAGCAGTATCTCGCCACCGCGCTGCGTCAGGGACAAAAAGTCCGTCATCTTTCGCAGCAGCTGTTCGAGCTGGCGCGCCTTGAGCACGGCGGCATTAAGCCGCAGCGCGAGCGTTTCGCGATGGGGGAGTTAATTTCCGACGTGGCGCAGAAGTTTGAGCTCACCGCCCGCACGCGAGAAGTGAATCTGCACATTGACGTGCCGGGACCGCTGCCGCTGATTAACGCCGACGTGTCGATGATCGAACGCGTGGTGACCAACCTGCTCGATAACGCGATGCGCCATACGCCATCTGGTGGGGAAATTCGTCTGGCGGTCTGGCAGGAGAATGAACGGCTTCAGGTCGAAGTGGCTGACAGCGGAACGGGCGTGGATGCCGCGCTGCGCGACGATCTGTTCCAGCGGCCATCGGCGTTGAATACCCAGGCATCGCGGGAGAATCGCGGCGGGCTGGGGCTGTTAATCGTGAAACGTATGCTGGAGCTGCACGGCGGCGGGATCAGGCTGATGGAGTCGGTGAGCGGGGCGCGGTTCAGGTTCTTTGTGCCGCTGTGAGAGAGTGCCGGGTGGCGGCTTCGCCTTACCCGGCCTACAGACTACCACCCCCGTAGGCCGAGCCACCCGGCAAAAAAATCTTACTGCGGGAACCACTGATCGCTGATTTTCTGATAGGTGCCGTCCGCTTTAATCGCTTTCAGCGCGCCGTTCAGTTTTTCCAGCAGGGCCTTGTTATCCGGACGTACCGCGATGCCCAGACCCGTACCGAAGTACTGCGGATCGGTCACTTTCTCGGTTGCGGTGCCCAGCTGCGGATTGGTTTTGAGCCACTCGTTCACCACGGCGGTATCGCCGAACACGCCGTCGATACGGCCATTTTTCAGGTCGATAATCGCGTTCTGGTAGCTGTCGTAGGCTACGGTTTTCACTTCAGGATGCTTGTCCTGCAGGTATTTCTGGTGCGTGGTGCCGTTTTCCATCCCGATGCGTTTGCCTTTCAGCTGATCGAAAGAGGTATACGCGCCTTTCTTCGCAATCACCACCGCCGAGTTGGCGTAGTACGGGTCGGTGAACGCCACCTGCTTGCTGCGCTCAGGCGTGATGTCCATCCCGGAGATCACCGCGTCGTATTTTTTGAACTTCAGCGACGGGATCAGGCTGTCAAAAGCATGGTTAGTAAAGGTGCAGTCGGCCTGCATCTGTTTGCACAGCGCTTTCGCCAGATCGATATCGAAACCGACGATCTGGTTGCTGGCATCCAGCGACTCAAACGGCGGATAGGTGGCGGACACGCCAAAATTGATTTTATCAGCTGCGGATGCGCCAGCGGCGAAGGTGGCGAGTAATGCGGCCAGAACTAACTTTTTCATTGTAATGCTCCCGTCTGTCTTATTTATGCGCCGTGTCTGCGGCATGGATGTACAATGCCATTTAATGAATTTGTATGCAATAAAAATGATTAATTATTATTTTTATGGCAAAAAAAAGCGGATAACCAGAAAGTTACCCGCATTGATTAATCACATTTATGCACTTCTTGCCGGGTGGCGCTGCGCTTAGCCCGCCTACGATCTGCGCTCAAACGCCAGCGCTTTACGCTCGATCAGGCGCATCATCAGCGTCAACAGGCCGTTAACCACCAGGTAAACCACGCCTGCGGCACCGAACACCATCACGTCATAGGTGCGTCCATACAGCAGCTGTCCGTGACCCATCACCTCCATCAGGGTGATGGTGTAGGCCAGGGAGGTACTCTTGAACACCAACACCACTTCGTTGGAGTAGGAGGAGAGCGCGCGCTTAAAGGCGTACGGCAGCAGGATCGCCAGCGTGTCTTTCTTGCTCATGCCCAGCGCTCCGCAGGACTGCCATTGTCCTTCCGGAATGGCGCGGATCGCGCCGTAGAACAGCTGGGTGGTATAGGCCGCACTGTTAAGCGAAAGGGCAATCAGGGCACACAGCCACGGTTCAGAGAGCAGATGCCAGATAACCGGATATTCCTGCAGCGACGGGAACTGGCCCGGGCCGTAGTAAATCAGGAAGATCTGCACCAGCAGCGGCGTACCGGTAAACAGGGTGATGTAGCCGCGCACAATCCACACCAGCACCGGCGTTTTCAGCGTCAGGATGATGGTGAAGATAAGGGCCAGGATCAGCGCCACGATAATGGACGCCACGGTCAGCGTCAGGCTGGTGTGCAACCCTTTCATCAGCTCGGGGAAATATTCAAGCATCAGCCTGGTCTCCGTTCAAAGCGCGTCGCACGCAGGTCAATACGCTTGAGGATGTACTGACTGAGCAACGTGATCACCAGGTAGATAGCCGCCGCCACAATGTACCAGGTAAAAGGCTCCTGGGTGCGGGTGGCGATGCTTTTGGTTTGCAGCATCAAATCGTTAACGCTTATCAGGCTCACCAGCGCGGTATCTTTCAGCAGCACCAGCCACTGGTTGCCGAGGCCCGGCAGGGCATGACGCCACATCTGCGGCATCACCAGACGGAAAAAGATGGCGGATTTCGACAACCCTAACGCCTGACCCGACTCCCATTGTCCCTGCGGCACGGCCTTCAGCGCACCGCGCAGGGTTTGCGACGCGTACGCGGAGTAGAGCAGGGAGAGGGCAATCACGCCGCACAGGAACGGGCTGACGTCGAAGTTTTCAATCTGCATCTGCACCGGGATCTGCGCAAAGCCAAGATTGATCGTGAAGCCGTCCGACAGCGTGAGCAGCAGCTGTGAGGAGCCGAAATAGATAAACAGGACCACCAGAATTTCCGGTAGCCCACGCAGCACGGTGACCAGCGCGGAGCCTGTCCAGGCGACGGGGAACCATTTCGCGGATTCCCACACCGCAAAGAACATCGCCAGCACGAGGCCGATAATCAGTGCGCAAACGGCAAGGCCGACGGTCATCCCGGCGGCGCTTGCTAAAGGAAAAATTTCATTCATCAGGAATTACTTCTGGAACCATTTTTTGTAGATGGTTTCGTAGGTGCCGTCTTTCTTCACTTTTTCCAGCGCAGCGTTGAATTTCTGCTGCAGCTCAGTGTTGCCCTGACGAACGGCAATCCCCAGACCGGTACCGAAGTAATCCTTATCGGTCACTTTGTCGCCCACTGGCGCCAGCTTATCGTTGGCTTTCAGCCACTCGGTCACGACTGCGGTATCACCAAATACGCCGTCGATACGGCCATTTTGCAGATCCAGCTTCGCGTTCTGGTAGCTGTCATACGGAACGGTGGTGATTTCCGGATGTTTATCCATGATGAATTTCTGGTGCGTGGTGCCGTTCTGCACGCCAACTTTTTTGCCTTTCAGCTGATCGACAGAGGTGAATTTACCTTTCTGACCAATGAACAGGGCGGAGTTGTCGTAGTAAGGGGTGGTGAACAGCACCTGCTTTTCACGCTCCGGAGTGATGTCCATACCGGCCATCACGGCGTCGATACGGCGGAACTTCAGGCTCGGGATCAGGCTGTCGAACGCCTGGTTGCTGAAGGTACAGGTCGCGTCGATCTCTTTACACAGGGCGTTAGCCAGGTCCACGTCGAAGCCAACAATTTTGTTGTTCGCATCAATCGACTCAAACGGAGGGTAAGAGGCTTCCGTGGCGAAACGAATGGTCTGGGCTGCGGTAGCAGAAAGGGTAACGCCAGCAAGCAGCACGGCAAGTAATACTTTTTTCATTATATTTCCCCTGACACAATCAATGAGATAAATAGTTTTTGAAGGCATCGGTTTGCGGGTTCGCGAAGCAGCTCGCATCACCTTGCTCAACGATATACCCGTTTTCCATGTAGACCACACGGCTGGCGGTTTTACGCGCCACTTCCACTTCGTGGGTGACGATAACCTGCGTAATATTGGTTTCCGCCAGCTCGCGAATGATGCTGACGATCTGGGCGGTGATTTCCGGGTCCAGCGCCGCGGTTGGCTCATCAAACAGCAGTACCGCAGGTTCCATCATCAGCGCGCGGGCAATGGCTACGCGCTGCTGCTGACCACCGGAAAGGTGCAGCGGAAAGCGGTCGCTGTAAGGCTTAAGGCGCAGACGATCCAGCAGCTTTTCAGCGCGCGCGATCGCCTGATCCTTGCTTAACCCCAGCACGCGGCACGGCGCTTCAATCAGGTTTTGCAGGACGGTCAGATGCGGCCAGAGATTGTATTGCTGGAAGACCATGCCAACGTTTTGACGCAGTTCGCGAATCGCTTTATCAGACGGCGTTTTCGCGAAATCAAAATGGTTACCGGCAATTGCCAGCGTACCTGAACGGGGCATTTCAAGCAGATTAAGGACGCGCAGAAGGGAGCTTTTGCCTGCACCGCTTGGGCCAAGCAAAACCAGCGTTTCGCCTTCCGGGCAGTTCAGCGTGATGTCAAACAGCGCCTGGTGTGCGCCGTAAAAGCAGTTAATGCCGTTTAGTTTAATACTCATCGGGGCAGTCTTTACTCATCCAGGCAATCTATAGCAATTGAGGCCGCAGATAGTACCGTTGACAGAATAGTTATGCAATATTTATGCGTTAAAAGTTAAATATAACCCGCGTTTCCTCTTAAACATAGCACAAAATAGCGAACGGTAAGGTCGGCGAGTATAAATGTCGGCATTCCGCATGAAATGCCGCACATTTTACGGGGGTTACCGGGTTGAATCGGTGGGTTTAGCGATTCTCAATCGACTGGCGAAGCGTGCCTGCCGGGGCATGAACGCTGCCGCCAACGTAGCGCACGTCATCAACCGCCCAGCACTGTCCTTCACGGATCATCAGTACTTCATCCTGCCAGGTTTGGGTTCCCTGCGTCAGCTTCACGCGCAACGGAATATTGCGGGCATCGGTATTCGGGATGGTTGACGCGCTGGCCACTTCGGCGCTGTCCGGCAGCGTGGTGCGGCTGGAGAACGGATCGGATTTCAGCAATGTGTTGTGCTGAGGATCGCGGGTGGCGTCGTTAAGCAGTTTTGCCAGACCGTCGCTCAGATACGGGCGCAGGCCGGTGAGATCGTTGCTGCGGTGCTGAATGCGATAATCATAGAACTGCTGCGCTACGGCGTCCGGGCCGCCCTCAATGCAGGGGCCGCTGCGGGTACCGATATCCTTAAAGGCTGGCGTGACCGTGGTGGTACAGGCGCTGAGCACCAGCGCGCAGGGCACCAAAAGTGTTAAAGCAGAATAGCGCATGTTGATTTCCTTATTTATTAACTATCCTTTCAATCATAGCGTAACGAACCGATAATGCTGTGCCTAAGGCATTGAACGCTAAAGAAGGAGAGAAACCATGCAGTTTTCAACAACGCCAACCCTGGAAGGACAGACAATAACCGAGTATTGCGGTGTGGTTACCGGCGAAGCGATTCTCGGCGCCAATATCTTCCGCGACTTTTTTGCCGGTATCCGCGATATCGTTGGCGGCCGCTCGGGCGCATACGAAAAAGAGCTGCGCAAAGCGCGCGAAATCGCCTTTAAAGAGCTTGGCGAGCAGGCGGAAGCCCTCGGCGCTGATGCGGTCGTGGGGATTGATATCGACTACGAAACGGTCGGAAAAGATGCCAGCATGCTGATGGTGAGCGTAAGCGGTACGGCGGTGAAAACCCTCCGATGAGGCGTTCGCTTGCCACGCTCCTGCTGGCGCTGCTGCTGGCAGGATGCGTCACGGAAAAAGGGATTATCGACAAAGGCGCCTACGAGCTGGACACGCGCCATCAGGCGCAGGCGGCTTACCCGCGCATCAAGGTGCTGGTGATCCACTACACCGCGGATGACTTTGACAGCTCGCTGGCCACGCTGACTGATAAGAACGTCAGCTCTCACTATTTGATCCCGGCTAAACCCCCGGCACCGGACGGTAAGCCGCGTATCTGGCAGCTGGTACCCGAAAGCGAACTGGCCTGGCATGCGGGCATCAGCTTCTGGCGCGGCACCAACCGCATTAACGATACGTCGGTCGGCATTGAGCTTGAGAACCGCGGCTGGCAAAAAACGTCGGGCGTTAAGCATTTTACGCCGTTTGAGCCTGAGCAAATTGCGGCGCTGGTTCCGCTCGCCAAAGACATTATTACCCGCTACAACATCAGGCCTGAAAATGTGGTAGCCCATTCTGACATCGCCCCGCAGCGCAAAGACGATCCCGGCCCGCTGTTCCCGTGGCAGGCGCTCGCCATGCAGGGCATCGGCGCGTGGCCCGACCCGGCGCGGGTGGCGTTTTACCTGAACGGCAAGCCGCGCGATGAGCTCGTGGAGCCAAAGGTGCTGCTCGATCTGCTGGCGCGCTACGGCTATGAGATGACCGATAACATGACGAACGCACAGCAGAAGCGCGTTATCGTCGCGTTTCAGATGCATTTTCGCCCGGCGCGCTGGGACGGCGTGGCCGATCGCGAAACGCTGGCTATCGCGGAGGCGCTGTTAGAGCGCTACGGGCAGGGGTAATCCTCCGGGTTACCCGACGCCACTTTACACGGTCTTCTTTTGGACATTTTTTTAATCACATTCACGACGTGAATATTTTATAGTTTCCTCAGTCGAAATTACTCGCAAACGTGTTTGACAATATATCAGCACGACAAATAAGAAATACGGATACGCTTACGTCTTAGCGTTACTTTACATTTGTTAAATGGACTACGCATTTATGCGCTGTGATTGCACACGTTCACCTTTTCCAACTTAATATTAATAGGTTTAACTATGTTAAGTATCTACAGTAAAAATAGCCGTCCCAAAGATGAACTCGACGCCATTATCGCGGTAACTGAAGGTTTTGAAGAAAGGACCTTACGAAAATGGCAGCGTATTAGTACAGAGAATAACGAAAATATTCATTTTATCATTAGCGGTGAGGTTGAATTCCGCCGCGAGTCCGATGAACTATGTATGTTCACCTTACAGAATAAATGTATTTTCGGGCTCTCCTCTATTTATTACAACTCAACGCATATGTACGGCCTGGTTCGTTCCAATACCGTGGTGCGGACCATTAAAAAAGATGATTTTGTCCGCCTGATGAACGAAAAAAACCTGTGGGAAGCCTTGAGTAAAGTCCTCTCCTGGTATATTTGCCTGCTCAGCAAACGTGACGAAGTGCTGGTGGCCCGCAGCGCGTACTCGATTGTTCGCGAGTTCTTGCTGGAAATCAACGAACTGATGGTGCACCATCAGCGCGATATCAATGTTTACGACTATATTCAGGAATATACCAGCCTGGCCCGGAGTACCATTATTAAAATCCTCGCTGACCTGAAGAAAGGTAATTATATTCAGGTTGAGAAAGGTCGTCTTATGTATTTGTCAGCATTGCCAGAGAAATATTAATCGCTTTTATCTCCTTTTTAACTGAAAGGAGGGCTATGTTTCAGTAAATTATTTGCCTGCGTTCCTGACGTGGTTTCATCCACGGGAGGCGTGGGCATTTTCCCCTGCGAATAATCTTTTTCCTGCTCTTTTAACGCCTTCAGCAATAATGCCTTTATTGCTCCGTCATCTACTGCCTGACCGGTATTGTCCTGTTCGGGGGAAGCTGCGTTGTTCACTTCTGTTCCTGGTAATGTATCCCGGGAAATATCATGCGGCATTTCACCGTCGGGCGCCTGCTGCCAGTCTGCATCGCCGCTATCAATGGGCATCTCATGCAGCGGCGGCATCTCTTTGGTCACCGGTTCTTGCTTTGGTTCAGGCTGCGGGAACGGTTTACTGACATAGACATAATGCATATCCGATAGCGTCGTTTCTGGCTTAACGGCGCTTGCTTTTACTGGCTCAGGTACGGGATGCCGCAGATCCCAGTAGAGATGAGCATAGAGTCCCGCAGCGATCGTCACCACTATTCCCACCACCCAGATCAGGGTGGCACAGACCACTTTTTTCAGCGAGGGGCGTCGGTATGAAAACCAGACCGGCGCGTTCAGAGTATAGCTGCGCTGGGCAGCCAGAGTGATCGTCGACATTATGAATGCTTCTCCTGCGCGGTGGGGGTCGCAGATATATTTGTGGACTGAATAAGTACGCTTGGCGTAGTCCTGGTTTCACGCATTAACTGCATCAATGTATCTTCACCCGCAATCCCGTCCACATGCAGATGCATTTTCTGCTGAAACTCACGGGTACGCTGCATCAGTTCGGCCGTCCACACCTTGGCGTGGGTTTCGGGCTGATTCAGCGCCAGGCTAAGCTGCTGATCTATCCAGCCCAGATCGTTGGCGCTGCTTTCGGCGCTCACGGCATCTTTCCCCTGCGGCGTCAGGCGGTGCAGCTGGGTGTAATTGCCCGTTGCATGCTGGTTATACCAGCTGCGACTTACCTGCCAGGTGCGATTATTCATCAGCAGATCCAGCGAGTTATCATCCACTCTGGCCACCACGGCATAGTTCAGGTGATCGCCGGTTTTGAGCTCGCCGATCCACGGATAACCCTCTTTTGCCAGCTCTTCGACCGGAGCGCTGCCCTCCTTACACATCAGGTTGACCCGCCCGGCGTTCTGGCAGAGCGCCTCATCCGCCGTGGCGTCATAGCCCCACATGGTATAGAGCTGATGCATCGCATCGGGCTTATTCACCACTTCATTATCAATAACCGGCACCACCGGGGCGTCGGTGTTTGGCGTCTGCGGTTTCCAGCTGGCCATCACGGGCAGCTGTACAGGCAGTCTGGCGGTAATGGTGGGCATCAATGTCCAGCCGCAGGCGGCAAACAGTACAGAGGCAAAAAGGCCCATAACGGCAAGACGTTTGCCCTTCGGTTTCGCCGGCAGAACTTCTCCTGCGGCCAGGCGCAGATGGCGCGGCGATACCTGCGCTGAACGCTCGGTCCAGGCGGCCAGCATCGCAAGATGCGCCAGCTCATTGAGCTTGCCTGTCTGTCCATTGGTCAGAGCGTGCATCTTGCGCACGCGGGCCGGGGTAAACGGCGCGGCGTCGCTGCCATGCGCCTCACACTGGGCCTGAACATAGCTCAGAGACTCGCGGCAGGTGAGGTGCCGGAGCGTGTGATGCGTATGAAGAGATTCACGCAACGCGGACTGCTGAAGGGCGGCCTCCTGGTCGGCCGATCCCATCAGCACAACCGACAGAGGCACACCCAGCTCCTGCGCGCGGGTTAACAACATGGACAGTGCGTCATGGCAATTCGCTTTCATCGACTGAATATGCGAAATGACCAGCACTTTACGCGTGGTTTTGCGGGACAACATCTCGTCCTTCCACTGACGCAGCACAGCATCAATAGCCTGGATCCGGGTTTTGCTCTCTTTAGTGGTGGTGTTGAGTTTATAGAGCAGGCCGCTGGCGCTGAGTTTCGGGAAGGCATTAATCGCAAGCAGCGTGCCGTCATGCGCTTTTAGCGCATCGCAAAACTGCGCGGCGAGATAGCTATCGTTGCTAAAGAGCGCAGTAACGCCTGTTGTCTGGCACTTCTCTTTCAGCAAACCGAACACATCCTGATGATACGGAACAAAAAAATCACCTGGCATCCGGGTGATAGTCCGGAAAGGCTGGGTAGTGAAATTAAAATGGCGCATATACATAGCGTATTACCGTCTCTTTCATTCATAACAAGGAGACGAAAAAGTAAAGGATAGAGACAGAAGGGGCAATTTGAATGCTGGATAAAAATATTCGCTCTGCGCTTCTATCATAGGTGTATCTCACGATCAATATTTTTCTAAATTATTGTTAGCGCATGTGTGAATGGGCGGGGACGAGGAAACACACTAGTATTTTGTCACTCACTTATACAGCCCTGTGCTGTGAATTACTGACTGGCAGAAAGGCTCGTTAAAAAATGCGGATGTCATTTGTTACTCAATTGATTATGCCCTGCGTCATGTTTGTGCTGCTTATTTTCTGCGGCCAGCAAGGGTATATGGTTTATAAAGATTATAAGAAAGTGACGAACAGGTTATCTGATTCAAAACAGAAGATGCAAAAAAAAAGTCACGATGAAACCCCGTTTGTACTTTTTACGCCGGCGGTGATGCCAGCGAAACAGCCAGCGGCGGTGAAAAAACAGCTCAGTGCGGAAATCGAAGGTATTCTCAGCAGCGATGAAGCCTGGCTGTCCTTTGCGGTGATAAAAACCCCCGCGGGACAAAAGAGCTATCGCGAGGGCGAAATGCTCGCTGGTTTTGACAATGCCTATATTGCCGAAATTCATCCCGATAATGTGGTGGTGAATTATGAAGGCGCACCGCAGGTTATCTCACTTAAAAAACCAGACTATTTCAAAGGCGGCGTTGACAGTGCCCCGGTAACAAAATCGAAGAAAGATGCAGGGTTGGATAATCTGCATCTGGATGATTATCTGGTGTTAAAGCCGTTAATCGAAAAAGGCCAGCTGGAAGGCTACAACATTAATCCACGCAATGCGTCGCCTTTCTACAGCCATGCTGGCCTTGAAAAAGGTGATGTGGTGGTGAAAGTTGACGATGTGGATATGACTAAAGAGGCGCAGGCAAAAGAGATCGTTGCCCGCTGGTCAAAAATGAAAGCAGCGGATGTCATTATTCGACGTCACGCTCACCTTGAAAATATTCGGGTCAATGTTCTAAACAATTAATAAGTGTACAGACATGAAGAAATTTCCATGGGCGTGCGTAGCGCTGACCGCATTGTCGTTATATTCCGGTTCGCTGTTCGCGGCGAACTTTAGCGCCAGTTTTAAAAATACCGATGTTCGCGAATTTATCGATACCGTCGGGCGTAACCTCAATAAAACTATTCTGGTCGATCCTTCCGTTCAGGGAACGGTGTCGGTCCGCACCTACAACGTACTGACGGAAGATGAATATTACCAGTTCTTCCTCAGCGTGCTGGATCTCTATGGTCTGTCAGTGATCCCGATGGATAACGGGATGGTGAAAGTCGTGCGCTCTTCGGTGGCCCGCATGTCGGGCGCACCGATTGCCGACAGCCAAAACCCCGGCAAAGGCGACGAAATCATCACCCGCGTGGTGCGGATGGAGAACGTCCCGGTACGTGAGCTGGCCCCCCTGTTGCGTCAGCTGAACGACGCCTCCGGCATCGGTAACGTGGTCCATTTTGAGCCGTCAAACGTGCTGCTGTTAACCGGCAAAGCCTCGGTGGTTAACCGTCTGGTGGATCTGGTGCAGCGTGTGGATCAAAGCGGCGTCCAGCGCCGTGAAATCGTGCCACTGCGTTTTGCCTCGGCCAAAGATCTTTCTGACATGTTGAACAATCTCAACAACGAAGAGCAGAAAGGGCAAAATGCCCCTCAGCTGGCGACCAAAGTGGTCGCCGACGATGAAACCAACAGCCTGGTGATCAGCGGCAGCCCGGACGCGCGTCAGCGCACCCGGATGCTGATTTCCCAGCTCGATCGCGAGCAGAACAACGAGGGCAACACCCGCGTCTTCTACCTGAAATACGCCAACGCCACCAAAGTGGTGCCGGTGCTGACGGGGATCGGCGAGCAGCTGAAAGATAAAGCGGGCGGTGGCAAGAGCAAAGCCGCGCCGATGGCAGGTGACCTGAATATTACCGCCGACGAGTCTACCAATTCACTGGTGATCACCGCCCAGCCAAATGTCATGAACTCGCTTGAAAAAGTGATCGACAAGCTGGATATCCGCCGTCCGCAGGTGCTGGTGGAGGCGATTATCGCCGAGGTACAGGACGGTAACGGTCTGGATCTGGGCGTGCAGTGGACCAGTAAACACGGTGGGGTTCAGTTTGGTTCGACCGGCCTGCCGATCAGCCAGATCAAGAAGTCCAAAGTCATTGGCAGCTATACGGGCCTGGCGACCGGCTTCTTTAACGGCGACTTCGGCGCGCTGATGACGGCGCTGTCCACTAACGGCAAAAACGACATTCTGTCGACGCCGAGCGTGGTCACGCTGGATAACAAAGAGGCGTCGTTCAACGTCGGTCAGGACGTGCCGGTGCTTTCCGGTTCGCAGACCACCAGCGGTGATAACGTCTTTAACTCGGTGGAGCGTAAGACCGTTGGTACCAAGCTGAAAATCGTTCCGCAGATCAACGATGGCGACATGATCCATTTGAAGATCGAGCAGGAGGTCTCCAGCGTGGACAGCAACGCGACGGCTGACGCCAGCCTCGGCCCAACCTTCAACACCCGCACCATCAATAACGAAGTGATGGTCCACAGCGGGCAGACGGTGGTGCTGGGGGGGTTGATGGAAAACGTCACCAAACAGTCGGTTTCGAAAGTGCCGTTGCTGGGCGATATTCCAGTGGTGGGACAGCTGTTCCGCTACACCTCGCAGGACAGCGCCAAGCGTAACCTTATGGTGTTTATCCACACCACCGTACTGCGCGACGACGACAACTACAGCGCGGCTTCGAAAGAGAAATATGACCAGATCCAGGCGCGTCAGCAGCAGCGTATGGAGGAGCATAAGCTGGGTATTATCGAGAATGCGGACAACCCAATGCTGCCAGCCTATCCGTCCCAGAGCCACGCCGCACCGGTGAGCGCCAGTGCGCCGGTGTCGTCCCGCAACCCGTTTAAAGAATAAGGCGCAAGCGACATGACCGAGATGAGTAATGCGCTCTGTACCAGCACCTGGGCGAAAGAGAACGGGGTTCTGTTCTATAACGACGAGGTTTATATCCGCGAGGATGCGCAGGCGTATGCCCTGCTGGAGATGCGCCGCGTGCTGGGGCGCTCCTATGCCCCGACGATCTTGACGGCGGAAGCGTTTGACGAACTGCTGACCAACATCTGGCAGCAGAACAGCGGCGTCTCGCAGCAGCTGGTGGACGACATGGACGCCGATATTGACCTGATGGCGTTAACCGAGGAGATCCCTGACAACGAAGATCTGCTGGATAACGACGAGAACTCGCCGGTGATCCGCCTGATCAACGCCATTATGGGTGAAGCAGTGAAAGAGGGGGCCTCCGATGTTCACATCGAGACCTTCGAGCGCACCCTGAGCATTCGTTTTCGCGTTGACGGCGTGCTGCGTCCGGTGCTGCAGCCGGCGCGCAAGCTCGCGCCGCTGCTGGTGTCGCGTATCAAAGTGATGTCCAAACTGGACATCGCCGAAAAACGTCTCCCCCAGGACGGTCGTATCTCGCTGCGCATTGGTCGTAAGGCCATTGACGTGCGTGTCTCCACTATTCCGTCTCAGTACGGCGAACGCGTGGTGATGCGTCTGCTGGACAAAAGCAACCTTAAGCCGGACATCAACAAGCTCGGTCTGATTGACGAAGAGCTGGTGAAGTTAAAGGGACTGATTGAACGTCCGCACGGCATCATCCTGGTGACCGGCCCGACCGGTTCGGGGAAAAGTACCACCCTGTACGCGCTGCTTTCGGCGCTTAACGGCCATGAACGCAACATTCTGACCGTGGAAGATCCGATCGAGTATGAACTGGAAGGGGTCGGGCAGACCCAGGTCAATCCGCGCGTGGACATGACCTTTGCGCGCGGGCTGCGCGCCATTCTGCGCCAGGACCCGGACGTGGTGATGATCGGGGAAATTCGTGACGGTGAAACCGCGCAAATCGCGGTACAGGCCTCGCTCACCGGTCACCTGGTGATGTCCACGCTGCACACCAACAGTGCCGCGGGCGCCATTACCCGTCTGCGTGATATGGGGCTGGAGTCATTTTTAATTGGTTCGTCGCTGCTTGGCGTCATTGCCCAGCGTCTGGTGCGTCGGCTGTGTCCGCACTGTCGCACGACCAGTCCGCTGGATGACAACGAGAAAGCGCTGTTCACCTTTATGGAAACGCCGCCGAAAGCGATTTATCGCGCCGTGGGCTGTGAACAGTGTCGCCAGAGCGGCTACCAGGGACGCGCAGGCATCCATGAATTTCTGGTGGTCGACAGCGCCATGCGGCGTGCGATCCATGAAGACAAAGATGAGATGTCCATCGAAACGCAGCTTTTCAAAGAGGCCTACAGCCTGCGTGAAAACGGTCTGCTGAAGGTGATCTCCGGCGTGACCTCGCTGGAAGAGGTGATGCGCGTCACCGCCGAGCGCGGAGGGGATGCGTAATGGCCTGGTATGCGTGGTCCGCGACGGATGCCGCGGGGAAAACGCAGCGCGGCAATCTGCAGGCCGAAGGGCCAAAGCAGGTGCGCCAGATGCTGCGTGAACAGAAGCTGATGCCGGTAAATATCTCCCCAATCAGCGATCCGGCGGCAGGAAAAAACGCCCGTAAAGGGGCAAAACTGTCGATTCCAGTGCTGTCGATGTTTACCCGACAGCTCGCGACGCTGGTCAATGCCGCGCTGCCGCTGGAGAGTGCGCTGAAGG
The DNA here is from genome assembly GCF_003144775.1 of Enterobacter sp. CGMCC 5087. Taxonomy (NCBI): domain Bacteria; kingdom Pseudomonadati; phylum Pseudomonadota; class Gammaproteobacteria; order Enterobacterales; family Enterobacteriaceae; genus Enterobacter; species Enterobacter sp. CGMCC 5087. The sequence continues at coordinate 42,984 of NZ_QFXN01000221.1, forward strand.
CGATTGCGAAGCAGACGGAAGATAAAACCCTGGCAGCGATGGTGACCGAGATCCGCGACAAGATTGTGGAAGGTCACACGCTGTTCGACGCCTTCAGCCAGTTTCCGCGCAGCTTCGACAAGCTCTACTGTACCCTGGTGATGGCCGGTGAAAAGACCGGCCATCTCGGTGGCGTGCTGGAAAAGCTCGCCGAGTACAACGAGCAGCGCCAGAAGATGAAAAGCAAGCTTACCCAGGCGATGGTCTACCCCATCACCCTGACGGTGGTGGCGATCGCGGTGATCTCCATTCTGCTGGTCGCCGTGGTGCCCCAGGTCATCGACCAGTTTACCCACATGAAACAAGAACTGCCCGTGACCACCCGCACGCTGATTGCGGTAAGCGACTTTTTACAGGCCTGGGGAATCGTTATCGCCAGCGGCCTGTTCGGGGCGTCGGCGAGCTTTAAATTTTGGATAAAAAAAGAAAAGAACCGATTTGTTTATCATCGGTGGCTGTTGCTAAAGTCGCCGCTGAAGAAACTGGTCTGCGCCATTAACAGCGCGCGCTACATCCGCACGCTGAGTATTTTGCAGGCCAGCAGCGTTCCGTTGCTGGAGGGGATGTATATCGCGATGGACGGGATTGAAAACCTCTATGCCCGGCAGGTGCTTGAGCAGGCGGCGGACACCGTGCGCCAGGGGGCATCCCTCTACAACGCGCTGGAACAGGCGAGAATTTTCCCACCCACCATGCTCTACATGGTGGCCTCCGGGGAGGAGAGCGGCGAGCTGGGCTCGTTGATGGATCGTGCGGCGGAAAACCAGGAATCTGCATTACAGCATCGAATTACGTTAACGCTGTCGGTATTTGAACCGGCACTGGTAGTAACTATGGCGACCGTTGTTTTATTTATCGTTCTTTCAATATTACAACCGCTTCTTCAACTTAATAATATGGTGGGTTAATCATGTCAGTTAAAAAAAATAGCCTGAAGCGTCAGGCGGGATTCACGCTGCTCGAATTAATGGTAGTGATCGTTATTCTCGGTGTGCTGGCCAGTATGGTCGTGCCTAATTTAATGGGCAATAAAGAAAAAGCCGATATTCAGAAAGCAACCAGCGATATTGTGGCGCTGGAAGGTTCGCTGGATATGTATAAACTCGACAACCATCGCTATCCGACTACCGAACAGGGGCTGCAGGCGCTGGTGATCAAACCTGAAATTGCGCCCATTCCGAAAGGCTACCGCGACGACGGCTATATTCGCCGCCTGCCGCAGGACCCCTGGGGCAACGACTATATTCTGGTCAGTCCGGGTGAGCATGGTGCTGTCGATATTTTCTCAGCCGGACCGGATGCAGAAGCGAATACTGCCGACGATATCAGCAACTGGTCTTTTGATAAAAAAGATAAGTAATGAATAAGCAACGTGGATTTACCCTGCTGGAAATTATCGTGGCGCTGGTGATATTCGCCCTGAGCGCCATGATGGTGGTCACCACCATTCCATCACGCAGCGGCGCAGATACATTTGGTCAGCAGCTAAAATCCCTCGTTGAATATGGTTCTGACCGTGCGGTAATGGACGGAAATATTGTCGGGCTGGTGATGACCTCGTCAGAATTTAAGCTGGTTACACAGGTTGGAAATAACGGCGAACGCCACTGGGCACCGTTAAAGGCGGGGCGGATCGCCACCCGCGGCGAGTTTCCGGAGGAGATGCATGTCTCCCTCTCGCCGCGAACGCTGGCGGCCACGCTGAACGATGAACCGCAAATCATTTTTTTGCCGGACGGCGAGCTTAGCCGCTTCACGCTCAGCCTCGAAAGCCTGGATAAAAAGCAGCGCTTTCACGTGACGTCGCAGGGCTCTGTTCCCGTGGTGGTGGAAAACGATGACTAAACGCAAAACCAACGAGCAGGGGATGACCCTGCTGGAAGTGATGGTGGCGCTGGTGATTTTTTCCACCGCGGCGCTGGCGCTGATGAACTCCGTCACCCTCAACGTGCGCTTCACCCACAGCCTGTCAGAAACGCTTCAGGCCAGCTGGGTGGCGGAAAACCAGCTGGCGCAAGCGCAGCTGGCTCAGACCGATTTCCCGGACGCAGAGCAGGAGGGCACCGAAACCATGGGCGGACAAACCTGGACCTGGCATATCCAGCGGGTAAAAACTGCCGAAAATACCTTTGCCGATGAGGTTCGTGTGTACAGCGAAGGAAGCGATGCGCAACCGGTTGTGGCGCTTCAGCTCGCCGAACCGGAGGTGGATCGTGAGTAAGGTGCAGCGTCAGCAGGGTTTTACCCTGCTGGAAATCATGATTGCGCTGGCTATCTTCGCGGTGATCAGCATTCTCGCCTGACGGGGCGATGCGCACCTCGACGGCCAGCGACGAGGCGGCGACAAAGGTGACGGCGCTTCAGCGTACGTACAACCTGCTCTCGCGTGACTTTTATCAGCTGCAGGCGCGCGCGCCGCGCAACAGCGGCGAGGTGTTCGTTCAGCAGCCGAATGGTCTGGAAATGACAACCCTGAACGGCATCAGCGGCCAGGTGCAGCTGGAGCGGGTGCGCTGGACGTTAAGAGACAAGCGCCTGTGGCGCAACGTCCGGGCTGCCATCGATGGTCCCGCCAGCGCGCAGCCGGAAGAAGTGCCGATTTTAAGCGAAGTGAAAGCGCTGAAATGGCGCTTCTGGCACGAAGGCTGGCAGGAGAAATGGACCGACGTCGCCCATCAGCCGGACGGCGTTGAGCTGAATCTGACCATGGAAAACGGCGAAACCTGGCGCTGGGTTTTTATCACTCCCGGCGATATGCCTGAGATCCAGGCAGCGTCAAAAGAGACCAATGCGAACCCGGCGCAGCCGGCAGCGGAGAATGCGGCCCAGCCCGTAACAACCCCGCAGCCCGATACGGCAGTACAGCCAGGAGTGAGTTCATGAGCGGCAAAACAGCGCGAAAAGAGCGCGGCGTGGCGCTACTGGTGGTGCTGATCCTGCTGGTGATGATGTCCGCCCTGGCGGCGAAAATCAGTCAGCAGTTCTGCCGCCACCTGCAAAAAACGCATTATCAGGTCAGCCAGCAGACGCTGCGCTGGGCCATTGCCCGTCAACAGAAGGTACTGGAAAACGTATTGCAGAAAGCGGCCAGTTCAGAAGGGGCGGGCCTGTCGCCGCAAGGTGACTGGGCGCAGCCGCTGGAAACCCACGGGGATAATTACACCGTGGTGAGTCAGGTAGAAGATGCCCGGACCTGCTTTAACGTCAACAGTCTGCTGGCCGTTGACGCCGCGCCAGCGGCGCCGGCCGACGCTGCTGCGCTACCGGAAAAACCGGTGAAAGAGCAGATTATCGAACAACTGCTGACAGAAAGTGGTGTCGGTACGCTGGCGGCGGAAGAGATTTACCAGCAGCTGGTGGATTATCTTGACGCCGACGACGTGACGGCGAAACAGGGCCAGGAGGCCGACGCCTGGGCAAGCGTGACTCCCGCCCGTGGTCCAGCGAATCAAATGATGCGCACCATTAACGAAATCAGACTGCTGCCCGCCTTTCCGCAGGAGGCGTGGCCGAAGGTCAGCAAGCTGCTGTGCGCCTTGCCGGATACGGATGGCACCCTAAATGTGAATACCTTAACACGGGAACAGGCGCCGCTGCTGGCGGCGGTTTTTACCGGCGTGTTAAACACGGATGACGCTGCCCGCCTGATCGATTCACGCCCGGAAGAGGGATGGGAATCGCTGGAGGCGTTCAGCAAAGTGCTGGAGAGCACCTATCCGCAGACCAAAGATATCCTGGCGCAGATTCAGGACAGGGTTGCGGTCAACACTCGCTATTTTCGGGTGGATACCATCGGCAATACCGATGATTTAACGCTGCGCGTCGTCAGTCAGCTTCACGTTGACAGTGAGGCGGGTAAGGTCGTGACCTGGCAACGCCGCTTCCGAATGGTTGAATAAGATAAGTAGAAGATGATGAAAAAGGTGCTTTTTATTCGTCCCGACACCCGCGAGGACGGCAAAATTTGGTGGTGTGAATCCGGTAACGATCGGGTGGAATATCTGACGGGCTGGAGCGCGTTGAGCGAACTTTCCAGCCACCCGCTTTCTCAGCAGGTGTGCCTGCTGCTGCCGGCGAGCGAGACAATCTTTCGTCATTTTACCCTGCCAAAAAAAGGGTTTTCCGCCCAGACGGCGCAGTTCTCGTGGATGGCGGAAGAGACGTTGCTCGGCGAGGTGGAGACGCTGCACTGGACGGTGCTGAACAAAAAGGGACAGGAGGTGGATGCCGTAGCCATCGACGCTGAACGTCTGCGCCACTGGCTTGCGCTGTTCGCTCAGGCGGGCCTCGCGGTGGTTCAGGTTCTGCCGGATGCCTGGCTGCTGCCGGTGAGCGAAGGGGGCACTACGCTGGTGAGCCTGGAGGAGAGCTACTGGCTGCGTTTTTCTCCCTGCAGCGCTGGCGAAGCCGATGCGGTTCTGCTGCCGCTGCTGTTGCGTAAATGCCTGGCGGGAGAGGTGCGCTGCTACGGCGATGCGCCGCACGGGGTACAGGTGGATGAACTGCTGGCGTGGCAGCATCCGCTTGTGCTGATCCAACCCCAGTGGCAGGGCTGTCGTATCAACATGCTGCACGGAGAGTTTTCCGGGTGCAGCGCCAGCGGTCCGCGTTTTCGTCACGCGAAAACCGCTCTCACTGCGGCAATGCTGCTTTGCGTCGGCCTGCTGATCGGCCCCCGCATGGGTATGGCGTGGATGCTCACTCATCAGCAAAATGAGATCCACCGGGAGATGACCACCGTAGCGCAGCACTATTTCCCGACCCTGCGTCAGACCAGCAACCTGAAGTACTACGTCGGGCAGAATATCAGCAAGGCGAAAAAAGGGATCTTCCTGCAGCTCGAAGCGCTTAATCAAATCAAGCAGTCATTACCGTCTCTGGAGATCAACAGCGTGGAATATGACGAAACGCAAAATCAGCTGACGCTCAATGTAAAATCCATAGATAAACAAACCCTGCAGGATTTTGTCGCCCGCAGCGCCGAAACCTTTGACTTTGCGATGCAGCCGATTTCCGGCGAGGCGCCTTATACCGCCATTATTACCGGGAGCTATAAATGAAAACGCAAATAGCCCAGTTAAAAACCCGCTGGCAGAATTATAGCCCACGCGAGCGTAATTTATTTAAACTCTGCGGCGGGGCACTCTGCTGTGCGATGGTTTATTACGGCGCGATGATGCCGCTCGATACTCTGATCAAAAATAACGAGGCCGTGTTAATTAAGCAGAAGCAGACGCTGAACTGGATGCGTCAGGAAATTGATAAAAATCACCTCCAGTCCAGAGTGGTTAATACCCCTAACCCGCGCAGCGTGGTGGAAGAAAGTGCCAAAGTCGTGCACGTCGCGTTGACAGACGTGCGTCAGGAAGAGCAGTCGCTGACCTTTAACGTCGAGCGCGTCAACGTTTCTGCCCTGCAAAACTGGCTGCGTGAGATGAACGTCTCTTCCGGTATACACCTGGAGAAACTCGCGTTAACGCCGGTGGATCGTCAGAGTGACGTGAAAGCGCACATTACGCTGAGCTGGGCGAAAAGCGCATGACCCCGCTAATGCTGTTGCAGCAGGCGAATCTGCCGGGGCTGTGCGTCATGAGCGGAGCGCTGGGGGCAATCCTTGGCAGTTTTCTGGGCGTAGTCGCCGAGCGTATTCCGCCGCTGGTCATGGAAGAAGAGGGGGCAGGCAATCTGCTGTTTCCCGCCTCTCACTGCCCGGAATGCCACCATGCCCTGAGCGCGTGGGAAAATATTCCCATCATTAGCTGGTTCGCGCTGCGCGGTCGCTGCCGCCACTGCCATTGCGCGATTCCGCTGCGACTGCTGCTGGTGGAAGTCTGTAGCGCTGTCTTCTTCGCCGTCAGCGCCGCGCTGGCACCGTCATTTTCGGCGCTCATCGCGCTGTGGGTGATGTGGAGTTTTCTGCTGCCGCTGGTGGCGATCGATGCGCGCCATATGCTGCTGCCGGACTGCCTGACCCAGCCGCTGCTGTGGACGGGGCTGATGTTCCATGCCCTGTTCCGGACGCTACCGCTGACCGATGCTATCTTTGGCGCGGTGGCGGGCTATCTGTCGCTCTGGCTGGTTTACTGGGCATTCCGCCTGCTGACCGGCCGGGAAGGATTAGGCTATGGTGATTTTAAGCTGCTGGCGGCGCTGGGCGCCTGGTGCGGCTGGCAGGCGTTACCCTCTATTTTGCTGATCGCGGCGCTGGGGGGCATTATTATACATTGTCTGTTAAAGCCCTTTGAGAATAAAAATAACCTTATTTCCTTTGGCCCCTATATTGCATTTTCCGGGATGGGTGTATTTATTGCGCAAGTTTCGCATCTCATCTTGTAAATAATCTAGTCAAGTTTTTTTTGAAGTTTTTTCATTGGGGGAATGAAAGGAGAAAATAAATTTCCCACTGTATTCTCCTCTCCGCAATAAAAGATTTGTTGAATGTTTTATGAGTGGAGGAAGGTACGGCGTAATAATAAAAAGGTCTCTCGTGAACCAGAAGCGTTCACGATTAATTTATCAGTAAATAACGTTCGTCCATGTTTAATGGAAAAGCATGGGTATTTAATTTCACAAATCGTATTATCAGGATCAAATAATGAAATTTCTGAAGCCTAAATATCTGGCACTCTTCGTTGCAGCGGCTGCAAGCCCGGTATTCGCAGCAGTGCCAGGTAAAGCAACTATCGCCAGCGGTAATGATAAATTTGCCATTGTCGAAGTTGATCAGTCTGCTTCTGCTTACAACAGCCTCGTCAAAGTTCATGATGGCGCCGATGTTAAAGTGCAGTGGGACGTCTGGAGCGGCGCGGCGCCGACTTCAGCGAAAGTACTGCTCGACGGCAAAACCGTCTGGACCGGTGCTGGCAGCATGTCCGGCACGGCGACATTTAAAGTGAAGAAAGGCGGTCGTTATCAGGAAACGGTTGAGCTCTGCAACGCCAGCGGGTGCAGCACCAGCGCCAGCAAACTGATTATCGTCGCGGATACCGACGGTAGCCATCTGCTGCCGCTCAACACCACCATGCAGGAAAATAATAAAACCCTCTCTAAGCACACCGATAAAGTGGTCGGTGCCTATTTCCCTGAATGGGGCGTTTATGACCGTAATTTCCCGGTGGATAAAATCCCGGCCGCCAACCTCAACCACATTTTGTACGGCTTCATTCCGATCTGCGGCGGCGATGGCATCAACGACAGCCTGAAAACCATCGAAGGCGGTAACAGCTTCGAAGCGCTGAAACGCGCCTGTGCGGGCCGTCAGGACTTCCAGGTGGCGATTCACGACCCCTGGGCCGCCCTGCAGAAACCTCAGGCTGGCGTCAGCAACTGGGACGACCCCTACAAAGGCAACTTCGGCCAGCTGATGGCGATGAAGAAAGCCAATCCAGGGCTGAAAGTGCTGCCGTCTATCGGTGGCTGGACGCTGTCTGACCCGTTCTTCAAAATGCACGACCCGGCGATCCGCGCGCGCTTCGTCGCGTCCGTAAAAGATTTCCTGAAAACCTGGAAATTCTTCGACGGCGTAGACATCGACTGGGAATTCCCTGGCGGCGGCGGTCAGAACGAAACGCTGGGCAACCCGCAGCAGGATAAAGAGACGTATACCGCACTGATGCGCGAACTGCGCACCATGATGAATGAACTGTCAGCCGAAACCGGCCGTACCTTTGAACTGACCTCAGCAATCGGTTCAGGCAGCGACAAAATTGAAGACGTTGATTACACCGCTGCCCAGCAGTACATGGATCATATCTTCCTGATGAGCTACGACTTCTACGGCGGCTGGAGCAACACCGATCTGGGTCATCAGGCGGCACTGCGTGCGCCGGCGAACAAACCGGATACTAATTACACCACCGAAAACGGCGTGAATGCGCTGCTGGCACAGGGCGTACAGCCCGGCAAAATTGTCGTGGGGACGGCCATGTACGGTCGCGGCTGGACCGGCGTTCACGGTTACAGCAATAACAACCCGTTCACCGGCACGGCAACGGGCATGGTGAAAGGGACCTGGGAGCCGGGCGTGGTTGACTATCGTCAGATCGTTAACGACTACAAAGGCAAACCAGGCTGGGAATACAATTATGACGCGACCGCAGAAGCGCCATACCTGTTTAACAAAAATACCGGTGATCTGATCACCTATGAAGACGCGCGTTCCGCAACGGCGAAAGGCCAGTATGTGCTGGCGAAAAACCTGGGCGGTCTGTTTGCCTGGTCTATCGACTCCGATACCGGAGACATTCTGAACGCGATGAATGAAAGTCTCACCAGCGGTGGTGCCGCGCCGGTTGATCCTGTGGTGACCAACCATGCGCCGGTGGCAACGGCGGCTGACCAGACGGTGACCGGTCCGGTAACCGTGACGCTGGATGGTTCTGCCTCCACCGATCCGGATGGCGATGCCATCACCTACAAATGGACGCAGATCTCAGGCCCGTCGGTGACCATCACCAACAGCACCAAAGCGAAAGCGACCTTCAACGCTGCAGCGGTTACCACTAACCAGACTCTGGCGTTCCGCCTGACGGTAACTGACGCGAAAGGGTTGAGCAGCACCGCTGACGTTCAGGTTGTGAACAAGGCGCCGAAAGCGAACCAGGCACCGGTGGTTAACCAGATGGAAGCCGTTACCCTGGAAGCGGGCCAGAACTACTCTCTGCACGCTCAGGCCAACGATCCAGATGGCGATGCGCTGACCTACTCCTGGAGCGTTCCTGCCGATATGCAGGCGACAGGTGCAGATACTGCAAACCTGAACATCACCGCCCCGGACGTGGACACGGAGTCTACCTACACCCTGACCGTGGTAGTGAACGATGGCAAGACCAGCGTACAGACTAATGTCCAGGTAACCGTGACGCCTAAAGCAGCGGAAACTCCGTCTGACGAAGGCAATACCCCTTCCGATGAAGGCAACACTCCGTCTGACGAAGGTAACACCCCTGCCGATGAAGGCAACACTCCGTCTGACGAAGGTAACACCCCATCCGATGAAGGCAATACGCCGTCTGACGAAGGTTCTGCCACCAATAGCTGCGATAACCCTGTTGATGCCAATGCCAGTAAGTATGCTGCCTGGAGCGCAAGCAAGGTTTACAACGCCGGGAATACCGTCAGCTTCGACAACCTGGTCTGGAAAGCAAAATACTGGACTCAGGGCAACCAGCCGGGCTTCGGCGTGGATGCATGGGAGCTGGTCAGTCAGGTGAAATTCAACTGGCGCTCCGACGTGGTCTATAACGGCGGCGATACCACTACCTACAATGGTTACACCTACACCGCGAAATGGTGGACGAAGGGTGATAAACCAGATAGCAGCGATGTATGGGTGAAAAAAGGCCCTGCGACTGACTGCCAGTAAGTCACTGCCATAACGATGCGGGTAAGGAACTTGCCCGCGATCACGGTCCACGTCCCGCAACGGACGTGGACCGTAAATCAGGAAACAGAGCAATAAGCGCGTAAGGAGACAATGAAAAAGAGCCGGACTGAAAATGAAAACGTTATTTTTATTGTTGCTGATAATAAGCCATAGCGTCTTTGCCAACTGCTGGGATAAAGCCGCCAGTTATTATCATGTGGATCCTTATCTGTTGTATGCCATTGCTAATGTTGAATCGGGAATGAATCCCAACGCGATTGGACAGAATAATGATGGCACGCGTGATGTCGGCCTGATGCAGATTAACAGTTCACATTTTTCCGAGCTGGAGCGAAAAGGCATTAATGAGTACCGGTTAATTACCGAGCCCTGCACCTCGATTATGGTTGGCGCATCGATATTATCCGGAATGATTAAAGTTTATGGCTATAACTGGGAGGCGGTCGGCGCCTATAACGCGGGTCTGAAAAAAGAGAATTACCCGCAGCGCATGGTCTATGCCCGTAAGGTCTGGAATAAATATCAGAAGTTAAAACGTAGCACCCGTAACCGTTATTATTATTGATTTTTATTTTTTGAAGAGTACCGACTGGTGTTCTTCATAAAACGAAAACTGCTCCCGGGTTTATTTATTAAATGATTAATAAATAAACCGCGAAACAAATTAACTTTTATAGACCCTTAATATCCTTAAGAGGACCATTGAATATGAACAAAAGGACATTACTCAGTGTTCTTATTGCGGGCGCATGTGTTGCACCGTTTATGGCTCAGGCAACCCAGCTGCAGGCCAGCAGCGAACCTTACACCGTTAAGGCCAGCGATCTGCAGAAGAAAGAGCAGGAGTTGACCAACTTCCCGCTGATGGCTTCAGTGAAGTCAACCATTCGCACGCTGGACAACAGCCTGGTGGAACAAATTGAGCCGGGTAAATCGACAAACCCGGAAAACGTCAAGCGCGTGGAAGGGATTATCAAGGCCAGCGACTGGGAATACCTTTTCCCACTGCGTGCGCCAGAATATACCTACAGCAACTTCCTGAAAGCGGTCGGTAAATTCCCGGCGCTGTGCCAGACCTATACCGATGGTCGTAACAGCGATGCCATCTGCCGTAAGTCTCTGGCAACCATGTTCGCGCACTTCGCGCAGGAAACCGGCGGCCACGAGTCCTGGCGTCCGGAAGCCGAGTGGCGTCAGGCGCTGGTTTACGTGCGTGAGATGGGCTGGAGCGAAGGTCAGAAGGGTGGCTATAACGGCGAATGTAACCCAGATGTCTGGCAGGGGCAGACCTGGCCGTGCGGTAAAGACAAAGATGGTGATTTCGTTAGCTACTTTGGTCGCGGTGCGAAACAGCTCTCCTATAACTACAACTACGGCCCGTTCTCTGAAGCGATGTACGGCGACGTCCGCGTATTGCTGGACAAACCTGAGCTGGTGGCGGACACCTGGCTGAACCTTGCTTCCGCGATCTTCTTCTTCGCCTACCCGCAGCCGCCAAAACCGAGCATGCTGCAGGTTATCGATGGCACCTGGCAGCCGAACGATCACGATAAGGCGAATGGTCTGGTACCGGGCTTCGGCGTGACCACGCAGATCATCAACGGCGGCGTGGAGTGCGGTGGCCCGACTGAGATCGCCCAGTCTCAAAACCGTATCAAATACTACAAAGAGTTTGCCAACTACCTGAAAGTGCCTGTTCCGTCTAACGAAGTGCTGGGCTGCGCCAACATGAAGCAGTTCGACGAAGGCGGTGCCGGCGCGCTGAAGATCTACTGGGAACAGGACTGGGGATGGAGCGCGGATACCCCGTCAGGCCAGACCTACTCTTGCCAGCTGGTGGGTTACCAGACGCCATTCAGCGCCTTTAAAGGGGGTGACTACACCAAATGCGTGAAGCATTACTTCAACGTCAACGTGGTGGGTGAAGACGGGACTTCCGACGGCGGTAGCGTCACGCCAGCTCCGACGCCGACCCCTGTCGACCCAACGGACGAAGGCAATACCACGCCGGTGCCAGATGATAACACCCCGGCTCCGGATGATAATACGCCAGCGCCGGTAAACCATGCGCCGGTAGCAAAAATCGCCGGTCCAGTGGGGGCGGTTGAAGCGGGGAAATCTGTTTCTCTGAACGCGTCTGGCTCGACTGACGAAGACGGTAACCACCTGACTTATACCTGGACGGCTCCGAACGGCCAGACCGTAAGCGGCGATGATAAAGCGATTATTACGTTCAATGCACCGGAAGTGGCGGCGGCGACGCAGTACCCGATCAACCTTACCGTCAGCGACGGCGAGCTGAGCAGCACCACAACCTATACGCTGAACGTACAGGCTAAGCAGACCAACGGCGGCCAGACCGGGACTTACCCGACCTGGACTTCCAAAACCAAATGGAAAGCAGGCGATATCGTTAACAACCGCGGCCAGCTGTTCCAGTGCAAACCTTATCCGTACAGCGGCTGGTGCAATAACGCGCCATCCTACTACGAGCCAGGTAAAGGGATTGCATGGCAGGACGCGTGGACTGCGCTGTAATCAGCAAAACAGTAAAATGACAAACGGCAACCTTCGGGTTGCCGTTTTTTTCTCATCGTAAAAATGCAGGACCCGATCTACCGATGAAGCTTCCCGTGATCCCGCAGCCACGCCGCCGTACGCGTAATCCCTTCATCCAGCGTCACGATCGGTTTGTACCCAAGTTCGTTCTCCGCCCGCGAAATATCCAGCGTGAAATCAAAGTTAAGCTTCGATACGCCGTAATGCGTCAGCGCAGGCTCTTTGGCCGATTTACTGCCAAAACGCTCCATGCTGCGGGCAATCATATCCAGCATTGGGTAAGGGACTGAACGGATGCGGCAGTCGATCTGCAGCTCGTCAATTAAGCGCTGCACAATGCTGCGCAGCGTGCAGGGTTCGCCGTTCGTGATGTTGTAGGCGCGACCGGAGATGAGCTTATCGCAGTCCGGCTGGCTTGCCAGCCACATGGCGTGAACGGCGTTTTCGTAATAGGTCATATCCACCATCGCATCGCCGCCGCGCGGCAGCAGCACGCTGCCGTAGTGGTGCATCATCTGCGCCAGACGCGGAATAAACACTTTGTCGTGCGGCCCGAACAGGCTCTGCGGACGTAAGACCGTAAAACGAGTGTGCGGGTTCGACTGTGCCAGCAGGTCAATTACCTCTTCGCTGGCCGCCTTGCTGCGGGCAAACTCGCAGGCAAAGCGAGCAGGGCGGAAATCTTCCTGCACGTCACGATGGTGGTGATAGTCAAAATAGAGCGACGGTGACGAGATATGAATAAAGTTACGCACGCCCCAGGCGACGGCCCATTCGCCCAGACGGCGGGTTGCCCGCACGTTGGCGAGATCGAAGGCTTCCTGGGTACCCCATGGGGAGGTGAAACTGGAGCAGTGCCACAGCGTGTCGATACCGGCGAGCATCACTTTCGCCTGCGAGGAGACCAGCTCCGTCAGGTCAGCATGGACGAACTCCGCGCCCATTTTTTGCAGCAGTTTTCCCATCGCTTCGTTGCGACCGGTAGCCCTGACGCTGATGCCCTTGTTGCGCAGAAATTCGACCGCATTTCGGCCTAAGCCGCTGGTCGCCCCGGTAACCAGTACCTTCATATCAATCCACTGTGTTGAAAAGAATTTCGTGCGCATTCTTTCGTGAATTACGGCGCTATGCAATGGGAAAGGTGAAAGAAAGAGAGTTTTATTTAGATCTTTTCCGTCTTTTGTTCTGCCCGTTGCGCAATCCGCTTCGCCATCCCCCGGAAGATAAACAGGTGGGCGGGAATCATCAACAGCCAGTAGAACAGACCCGGCATTCCGTGCGGATGCCACCAGGCGCGGACGTCCAGTTCGCGATGGTCGCCTTTGTCTTTGAGGGTAAAGCAGAGTCGCCCCAGCCCCGGCGCTTTCATACCGAACAGTAGCGCCAGCTGTTTTTCCGGCTCGACGATGATCACCTTCCAGCTGTCGACCGCGTCGCCAACCTCAAGATACGGGCGTGCCGGGCGGCCTTTTGCCAGCCTGTGCCCCACCAGCAGATCCATTGCTCCACGCGTTTGCCAGAGGATATTGCCGAAGAAATAACCGTCTTTGCCGCCAATCTGGTTCACCACCTCCCACAGCGCGGCCAGGCTGGCGCGGGTTTTCACCGTGCAGCCCGCCTGTTTCGGGTAATAGCCGTACTCCGGGCGCCAGCGGGCAAACGCCTGGGCGTCGTAACCCCAGTCGCTGGAGTTCACCAGCTGCTCTTCTTCTTTCAGCGTATTGCGCACGGCATCGTCAAAGCGGATCAGGCCCTGGGGAATGAGTGCCCGCAGTTCGCGATCGTCCGCCAGTAAATCATGTTTGAGCCCCTGGATCAGCGCTTTGGCGGTCGTCGGCGGCACCGAGGTGATCACATTCAAAAACCACACCGAAATCCAGCGGGTCGGAAAGGGGATGGGGATCAGCCAGCGGCGGCGGCCGCTGACGCGCATGAAATGTTCGAACTGCTCCTGATAGCTCAGCACTTCAGGACCTGCCGCCTCGAGCACGCGGTGTTGCTCCGCCGGGTGATCCAGCAGGGCCACCAGATAATGCAGCAAATTCTCCAGCGCAATCGGCGTGGTGCGCGAGCGCACCCAGCGAGGCGGCGTGAGTACGGGAAGGTTGTAAACCATATCGCGCATCACTTCGAAGGCGGCGGAGCCTGCGCCGACGATGATCCCGGCGCGCAGTTCGGTGACGGGGATATTCGCCCCGCGCAGGGTTTCAGCCGTCAGCTGGCGGGCGCGCAGGTGATCGGATTGCTCGTGTTCGGGCGCCTGGAGCGAGCTTAAAAAAATGACCTGCTTCACCGGGGTTTGCAGCAGGGCGTCGCGAACGTTCATCGCCACCTGACGCTCGTGGGCGATAAAATCCCCGCCTTCGCCCATGCTGTGCACCAGATAGTAAAGCGTGTCGACCCCTTCCAGCAGGGCGGGAAGTTCCTTCGGCCAGTTGAGGTCAACGCTGTGGCAGGTAACGCCAGGCAAACTGAGTTTTTGCAGGCGTTCGGTGTTGCGTGCCGCTGCCAGCACTTGGTGTCCCTGCTGGCTTAACGCCGCGGTGAGATGCTGACCGATGTACCCGCTGGCGCCGAGCACCAGAATGCGTTGCGGCACGTGATGCTCCTTATCGCTGTAAAAACGCCTGCCAGTGTTTCACCACGTCAGCCAGCTGTTCGCGGCTCACGTCGAGATGCATGACCAGACGCACGACGGGTGAGGCGTTGATCAGCACGCCACGTGATTTCATAAATTCGCCCAGCGCGGCGGCGCGGTCATCGCCCACGCGTACGAACAGCATGTTGGTGTCGTGGCGCATCACCTCGGCGCCAATCTCGCGCAGCTGCGTAGCCATCCACGCGGCGTTGTCGTGATCGTCCTTCAGGCGCGCCACGTTGTTTTTCAGGGCATACAGCCCGGCCGCCGCCAGAATACCCGCCTGACGCATGCCACCGCCGGTCATTTTGCGCCAGCGGTTGGCGCGCTTGATGTAGTCTGCGTTGCCCACCAGCAGAGAGCCCACCGGCGTGCCCAGCCCTTTGGAGAGGCAGATGGTGAACGAGTCGCAGTATTGCGCAATCTCTTTCAGCTCGCAGCCGTACTCCACGACGGCATTAAAGATGCGCGCGCCGTCAACGTGCAGGCCGAGCCCGCGCTCGCGGGTGAATTCCCACGCTGCTTTCAGGTATTCGCGCGGCAGGACTTTGCCGTTGTGGGTGTTTTCGAGGCTGAGCAGCCGGGTGCGGGCGAAGTGAATATCGTCGGCTTTGATTTTCGCCGCGACTTTATCGAGCGGCAGGGAACCGTCCGGCGCGGCGTCAATCGGCTGGGGCTGAATGCTGCCGAGCACGGCGGCACCGCCTGCTTCATACAGATAGTTATGCGCGCCCTGGCCGACGATATACTCTTCACCGCGCTCGCAGTGGCTGAGCAGCGCGACCAGGTTAGCCTGCGTTCCGGTCGGCAGGAACAGCGCGGCCTCCTTGCCGCTCAGTTCAGCCGCGTAGCGCTGCAGCTCGTTGACCGTCGGGTCATCGCCGTAGACGTCGTCCCCGACCGGGGCGGCCATCATCTCTTCGAGCATGGCGCGGCTCGGGCGGGTTACGGTATCACTGCGTAAATCAATCATTTCACATCCCTTTATTTTAAGAGGTCGTGCGAAATGTTTTACCTGAGCCAGTTGGTTTTTGCCAGTTCGATCACCTCGTCACCGCGCCCGCTGATGATGGCGCGCAGCATATACAGGCTAAAGCCTTTGGCCTGTTCCAGCTTAATTTGCGGCGGGATCGCCAGCTCTTCTTTGGCGACGACGACATCCACCAGCACCGGACCGTCGATGGAAAACGCACGCTGCAGGGCTTCGTCCACCTCTGAGGCTTTCTCCACGCGAATACCGGTGATGCCGCAGGCCTCGGCGATGCGCGCGAAGTTGGTGTCGTGCAGCTCGGTGCCGTCCGTGAGATAGCCTCCGGCCTTCATCTCCATCGCCACGAAGCCCAGCACGCTGTTGTTGAAAACCACGATTTTCAGCGGCAGCTTCATCTGCACCACCGACAGGAAATCCCCCATCAGCATGCTGAACCCGCCGTCGCCGCACATTGCCACTACCTGACGCTCCGGCGCCGTCGCTTTTGCGCCCAGCGCCTGCGGCATGGCGTTGGCCATCGAACCGTGGTTGAACGAGCCGAGCAGGCGGCGTTTTCCGTTCATCTTCAGATAGCGTGCCGCCCAGACGGTTGGCGTGCCCACGTCGCAGGTAAATATGGCATCGTCGTCAGCGAAATGGCTGATCTGCTGCGCCAGATACTGCGGGTGAATGGCTTTGTCGCTCGGTTTGGCGAGGTCGTCCAGCCCCTTGCGGGCGTCGCGATAGTCGCTCAGGGCTTTATCAAGGAACTTGCGGTCCGTTTTTTCTTCCAGCAGCGGCAGCAGGGCGGCAAGGGTAGATTTGATGTCGCCCACCAGCGCCATATCGACCTTGCTGTGCGCGCCGATGCTGGCCGGGTTGATATCAATCTGAATGATTTTCGCATCCGTCGGGTAGAACGCGCGATACGGGAACTGGGTACCCAGCAGGATCAGCGTGTCGGCGTTCATCATGGTGTGGAAGCCGCTGGAGAAACCGATCAGACCGGTCATCCCCACATCAAAGGGGTTGTCGTACTCGACGTGCTCTTTACCGCGCAGGGCGTGGACAATAGGGGCCTTAAGCTTACCGGCGAATTCAAGCAGCTCCTTGTGCGCGCCCGCGCAGCCGCTGCCGCACATCAGGGCGATATTGCTGGAGTAACGCAGCAGCTGAGCCAGCTTTTTCAGCTCTTCTTCCGCAGGGGTTACGACGGGTTGCGGGGCGTGATACCAGTGGGTGCTGGCCCCTTCCGGCGCGGCCTTGAGGGCCACATCGCCCGGGATAACGACCACAGAGACGCCGCGGTTCAGCACGGCCTTGCGCATGGCGATTGCCAGCACCTGCGGGATCTGCTCCGGGGATGAAACCAGCTCGCAATAGTGGCTGCATTCACGGAACAGCTCCTGCGGATGCGTCTCCTGAAAATAGCCGCTGCCGATTTCGGAAGAGGGGATGTGGGCGGCAATCGCCAGCACCGGCACGTGATTGCGGTGACAGTCGAACAGCCCGTTAATCAGATGCAGGTTGCCGGGACCGCACGAGCCCGCACACACGGCCAGTTCCCCCGTAAGCTGTGCTTCAGCGCCTGCGGCGAAGGCGGCAACCTCTTCATGGCGGGTAGGCATCCATTCGATAGTCTTCATCTTGTTGAGGCTGTCGCTGAGTCCGTTCAGGGAATCGCCGGTTACGCCCCAGATACGTTTCACGCCAGCCTGTTCGAGCGTTTTCGCAATATATGCAGCCACGGTTTGTTTCATGGTTGTCCGTCTCCTTTTTGTGATATCGCTTACAAGCTTAGAAGAAAGTCTCCGTATTGCCCGTCATCTCCCCCTAATTAAAAGGTGCTTTTCACGCGCAATTATTCGGCATAATCTGGTTATACCTCGGTGAAAACAGGAATCATTTCAAATGGTTAAATCATTGTTAATTGCTGTTAATGAAAAGCTATCGTGCGACGATCTTGGCAAACTCTTGTTACGACTTGCCGTCGGCGGGCTGATGCTTTTTCACGGTTTGCACAAGCTTTTTGGCGGCGTGGGCTTTATTAGCGGCATGCTGGTGGAAAAAGGGCTGCCGGGATTTATCGCCTACGGCGTGTTGGTTGGAGAAGTGGTGGCACCGGTTCTGATTATTGTCGGGCTCTTTACGCGTCCGGCCGCGCTGGTGCTGGCCTTTACGATGATTGTGGCGTGGCTGATGGTGGGAATGGGTGAAACGCTCGCCCTCGATAAGGTAGGTGCATGGGCGATTGAAAGCCTGGTGTACTTCTTTATCGGCTCGCTGGCGGTCGCGTTTTTAGGGGCGGGGCGGTTTGCGGTAGGGAAAGGTCCTGCGTGGCGGTGAGGTTGTTGTAGGTCGGGTAAGCGCAGTGCCCCCCGACAAAAAGCCCGGTGGCGCTGACGCTTACCGGGCCTACGATCGAACGCTTGCCGTTTATGCGAGGACGAGATCGCCCTGTGGGTGGCACGAGCACGCCAGGACGTAACCCTCGGCAATTTCCGCGTCGGACAGCGTCATGGTGCTGGTGACGGTGTACTCCCCGGAAACCACCTTCGTCTTACAGCAGCCGCACACGCCCGCGCGGCAGGCCGCCGCTACCGGCACCTTGTTGCTTTCCAGCGCCTCCAGCAGCGTGGTCCCCACGCGGCCAAAGAAGGTCCGCGCAGGCTGCAGTTTGGTGAAGGTTATGCCGCTGGTTGCCGCTTCCGCCACCGGCGTGAAGAACTGCTCTTTGAAGAAGCGGGTCACGCCAAGCGCTTTCACCTCTTTTTCCACGATGTCCATGTACGGCGCCGGGCCGCAGGTCATCACGGTGCGGTTCGCGATATCCGGCACGCTTTGCAGCAGCTTGCGGCTCAGGCGACCGGGCACAAAGCCGTGGGTCGCGTTGTGCTCCGCCACCAGCGTCACCGGATAATTGCGCCACTCCCCGGCAAAAATCACATCTTCCGGGGAACGGACGCTGAAAATCGCCTGCACGTCGGCCTGCGGGCGGTTCTTCGCCAGCCAGCGGCGCATCGACATAATCGGCGTTACGCCACAGCCCGCCGCCAGCAGCAGGAATTTATCGTCTGCTTTGTCGTCACAGGTGAAATCGCCCTGCGCGTCAGACAGCCAGATGTAATCCCCGCGCTTCACGTCCCGCGTCAGCCACTGAGAGCCCGCGCCGTCGTTAATACGACGGACGGTGAGCGTGATGTACTCGCTCACGCCCGGCGTTGAGGAGATCGTGTAGGCGCGCAGCGTATCCGCCGAATTGCGAACGCTGACCAGCGCATACTGGCCTGCACGGTACGGATAGTAGTCATGGCACAGCAGCGACAGCGTCCACACATCCGGCGTCTCCTGATGGATGTGATGAACCTGCATCCGCCACGGGCATTGTGAGGTTGGCATGGTCATGAATAACTCCTTACGCGCTCAGCAGCTGTTTCATATCATCTTCAACGTTGGTCACGGAACGCAGGCCGAATTTCTCGTTCAGCACCGCCAGCAGGTCCGGCGTCAGGAAGCCAGGCGCGGTCGGGCCGGTCACGATGTTGGTGACGCCGAGAGAGAGCAGGGTCAGGAGGATGACAATCGCTTTCTGCTCGAACCATGACAGCACCAGCGACAGCGGCAGGTCGTTCACGCCGCAGCCAAGTTTCTCCGCCAGGGTGACCGCCAGAATGATGGCCGAGTAAGCATCGTTACACTGGCCCGCATCGATCAGGCGCGGCAGACCTTCGATGTCGCCGAAGTCCAGCTTGTTGAAACGGTATTTGCCGCACGCCAGGGTCAGGATCAGGCAGTCTTCCGGCACGCTGGTGGCGAAATCGGTGAAGTAGTTACGCTCGCCGCGCGCGCCGTCGCAGCCGCCGACGAGGAAGATGTGGCGCAGCTTTTCACGGCTGACGAGATCGATCAGCGAATCAGCGGCACCCAGCAGGGTTTCACGACCGAAGCCGACGGTAATAAGGTGCGGGATCTCGCTGTACGGGAAGCCTGCCATCTGCTGCGCCTGGGCGATAACCGGACCGAAATCGTCACCTTCAAGATGGCTCACGCCCGGCCAGCCGACGATGCTGCGGGTCCAGATGCGGTCATCGTACGCGCCGACGGTCGGGTCGATGATGCAGTTAGAGGTCATCACGATAGGGCCAGGGAAGCGGGCGAACTCCACCTGCTGGTTCTGCCAGCCGCTGCCGTAGTTACCGATCAGATGCTTAAATTTACGCAGCTCCGGGTAGCCGTGCGCCGGCAGCATTTCGCCGTGGGTATAAACGTTAACGCCGGTGCCTTCGGTTTGCTTCAGCAGGTTGTAGAGATCTTTCAGGTCGTGACCGGAAATCAGAATGCACTTGCCTTCGGTTGCCTTGACGTTGACCTGCGTCGGCGTCGGGTGGCCGTAGGTGCTGGTTTCACCGGCATCCAGAATGCTCATTACGCGGAAGTTCATCTGGCCGATTTCCATGGAGCACTCAAGCAGGGCGTTCATATCGGCAGGCCAGGTGCCCAGCCACGCCATGATTTTGTGGTACTGGGCGTAGATGTCGTTGTCGTACTGACCGAGCACATGCGCGTGCTCCATATACGCCGCAGCGCCTTTCAGGCCGTACAGGCACAGCAGGCGCAGGCCGAGAATGTTCTCGCCAATCGCCGCTTTGTCTTTATTCGGGGTGAATTCTGCCGCCTGACGCTGGAGGTCGCCCAAATCGTCGCTAACCAGCTGCAGTTCTGACATTGGGTTTTCCACGCGAGCGCCGGCATCCGCCTTCAGGCACTGGGCTTTCAGCGCCTCACGCAGGGCAATCGCTTCGCGGGCGTAGCCGACAATGCGCGGAGAGTCGAAGTTAACGTTGGTCAGCGTGGAGAAGAAGGCACGCGGTGCGAAGCTGTCGACGTAGTGGTCGACAATGCCGTATTCGCGGGCTTTGAACGCCCATGCGGAAAGGCCTTGCAGGGCGGCAATCAGCAGGTCCTGCAGGTCAGATGTTTCTGCGGTTTTGCCGCACATACCCTGTGCGTAAGAGCAGCCATTGCCTGCCGGGGTACGGATGGTTTGTTCACATTGCACACAAAACATAATCACACCTGTTAAAGTTATATTTAATATACATGTTTAAGGTTATGCCTGTGCCAGAAAGGAGAAAAGGGCTTTCTGCTACAAAATAGAGGGAGATTGATTTAGCGCAATTTTGGCGGCAGGAAATCTACCGCCAAAGAAGTATCAGGCAGAGAAGAAGGCCATCAGTACCGGAACCAGCAGGCTTAAAATAAAGCCGTGCACGATAGCTGCGGGCACCATCTCCAGCCCTCCGGAGCGTTGTAGTACCGGCAGGGTAAAGTCCATCGACGTTGCGCCGCACAGGCCCAGCGCGGTAGAACGACTGCGGCGAACCAGGCTCGGGATCAGCATGATGGCAATCAGCTCGCGCGCCAGATCGTTAAAGAAGGCGGCGCTGCCGATCACCGGGCCGAATGATTCGGTCAGCAGAATACCGGAGAGCGAATACCAGCCAAAACCGGACGCCATCGCCAGGCCGGTTTTCAGCGGCAGATCGAGAATAAAGGCGTTGATGACGCCCGCCACCATTGAACTGGCAACAACCATAACCGCTACCATCATTCCCCGACGGTTGAGGACAATTTGTTTCAGCGTCATGCCATTATTTCGCAGCTGAATACCGATCAGGAACAGCAGGAAGATCAGCGTATATTCACTGGCCTCAGTCGCGTGCTGTAAAAATGCCCAACCGGTCAGCCCAAGAAGAAAACCGAGCACCACGACGCCGCATAATTTTAATGATTCAAGCGCCATTGCAATTCGTGAAGGGAGCTTTTCCTGATGATGGTGATTTTTCCATGGAATAGTGCGTTCCAGCCACAGCAGCGCGGCAATATTGCACAGCAAAATAACCACTACGGTGACGACAGAATAATGGAGGATGGAGAGTAAATTCGCCGATAAGTTGTCCAGAAATGCCAGGCTAATCCCCATAAAGAAAAGAATAACGTAGACAATCCAGCTCAGGAATCGATTAATGAGCCTTAATGCGGATTCACGATGCAGCGGAATAAGATAGCCCACGATCAAGGGCAGCAAAATGATGAGGAGTCCTGAAAACATGAACAGCCGGTCCTTTTTGAGTATCGGTTAAGCGCCAGTGACACTACCCAATAAAGGCTGTTCAGTAAAGCGGCAAAAGAAAGCCGGGCGGCGGCTGCGCCTTACCCGGCTTGTGTCTACGTAGGGTATGCGGCCTGCAGCCCTCACCCCGGCCCTCTCCCACAAGGAGAGGGAGGAAAGATTAATCGCGTTTTTCCAGCAGGGTGCGATACAGCACGCCGCCCAGAATACCGCCGATAACTGGCATCACCCAGAACAGCCACAGCTGCTCAAGCGCCCAGCCGCCCTGGAAGATGGCGACGGCGGTGCTGCGTGCCGGGTTAACGGAGGTGTTGGTGACCGGAATAGAAATCAGGTGGATAAGCGTCAGCGCCAGACCAATGGCAATCGGGGCAAAACCGGCTGGCGCGTGTTTGTCCGTTGCGCCGTGGATCACCAACAGGAAGCCTGCGGTCAGCACGATTTCAATCACGATGGCAGACAGCATGGAGTAGCCGCCCGGAGAGTGTTCGCCGAAGCCGTTAGAGGCAAAGCCGCTGGCCGCCGCGTCGAAGCCGGCTTTACCGCTGGCAATCACGTACAGAACGCCCGCCGCAATAATACCGCCAACTACCTGCGCCACAATGTAGCCAATTACGTCTTTCGCCGGGAAACGGCCCCCCGCCCATAAACCTAACGTCACTGCCGGGTTAAAATGACCGCCGGAAATATGTCCCACGGCAAATGCCATGGTTAATACGGTTAAACCAAACGCCAGCGCGACGCCGACAAAACCGATACCTAATTCCGGGAATGCTGCTGCCAGAACGGCGCTACCGCAGCCACCAAATACCAGCCAGAATGTACCAAAGCATTCTGCTGCCAATTTTCTAAACATAACCACCTCAAATAATTTTCCGCACGCTTTCCCGCGCACGGGATATATCGCCATAAAGGGATGACGACTCAAAGAGCCCGTATTTTAAAAACCAACAACACCCCTTCGCCACTTAAATAAATTCGATTAATTTGATTTAAGGCAATGTGATGTCAATCCTTGTTCAAATCAGCGGTAAATAGAGCATAGACCAATTTGCGGGCGGTAGTATCTTGTGAGATGTGGGTTATTTCAAATGAAACCTGATGGATAAATTCTGAATTTTTCGTGCTTCCGCCAGGTTATGGAGGCGGATTGCAGTGTCAAGCCCGTCTGCATCCCGCTATACTGCTGATTACTTGAAGGAAAAAGTGTTCATATCGCGGGGGATTTATGCTTCTCGAACGTGTGGAAATTGTCGGGTTTCGCGGTATTAACCGCCTGTCGCTGCAGCTGGAGCAGAACAACGTCCTGATCGGCGAGAACGCGTGGGGTAAGTCCAGCCTGCTGGATGCATTGACGCTATTGCTTTCGCCCGAAGACGATCTGTATCACTTCGTTCGCGACGATTTCTGGTTTCCGCCCGGCGACGTAACGGGGCGCGAGAAGCACCTGCATATCATCCTGACGTTCCGCGAATCCGAACCCGGACGTCACCGCGTGCGTCGCTTCCGCCCGCTGTCACCCTGCTGGGTGCCTTGCGATGACGGTTTCCACCGGATTTTCTATCGGCTTGAAGGTGAGATGGCGGAGAACGAGGGGGTACTCACTCTGCGTGATTTTCTCGATGAGAAAGCCAACCCGATCCCGCTGGACAATATCGACGATCTGGCCCGCCACCTGATCCGCCTGACGCCGGTGTTACGCCTGCGCGATGCGCGCTTTATGCGGCGTATTCGTAACGGTACCGTACCGAATATGCCGGAAGTGGAGGTTACCGCCCGCGAGCTGGATTTTCTGGCAAGAGAGCTGGTGTCGCGTCCGCAGAATCTGACCGATGGTCAAATCCGACAGGGGTTGTCCGCGATGGTGCAACTCCTGGAGCACTATTTTTCCGAGCAGGGCACCTCGGAGTCCCGCCATCGTCTGATGCGCCGCCGCTCTCATGATGAGCAGCGAAGCTGGCGCTATCTGGACATCATTAACCGGATGATCGACCGGCCCGGCGGCCGTACCCATCGGGTGATTCTGCTGGGGCTGTTTTCAACGCTTCTGCAGGCCAAAGGCACCGTTCGTCTTGACCGGGACGCCCGGCCTCTGCTGCTGGTGGAAGACCCGGAAACGCGCCTGCATCCCATCATGCTCTCCGTGGCCTGGCATCTGCTGAACCTGCTGCCGCTCCAGCGCATTACGACCACCAATTCCGGAGAGTTATTATCGCTGACGCCGGTTGAACACGTCTGTCGCCTGGTGCGTGAATCCTCCCGCGTCTCCGCTTTCCGGCTTGGGCCGGGCGGTTTGAATGCGGAAGACGGGCGGCGCATCGCGTTTCATATTCGCTTTAACCGGGCGTCGTCGCTCTTTGCCCGCTGCTGGCTGCTGGTGGAGGGGGAAACGGAAACCTGGGTCATCAACGAGCTGGCGCGCCAGTGCGGCCACCACTTTGATGCGGAAGGCATTAAGGTAATCGAATTCGCGCAGTCGGGATTAAAGCCGCTGATAAAATTCGCCCGCCGGATGGGGATCGAGTGGCACGTTCTGGTAGACGGTGATGAGGCGGGTAAAAAATATGCCTCGACCGTGCGGAGCCTGCTGAATAACGAGCGCGAGGAAGAGCGCGACCACTTAACCATGCTCCCCGCGATGGACATGGAACACTTTATGTATCGTCAGGGGTTCGACGACGTCTTCCACCGCATTGCCATGGTGCCGGTCGATGTCCCGATGAACATGCGGCGGGTGATCGCCAAAGCCATTCACCGTTCGTCAAAACCGGATTTAGCCATTGAAGTGGCGACAGAAGCGGGTAGGCGGGGCGTGGAGGCGGTACCGACCCTGCTGCGGAAGATGTTCTCCCGCGTGCTGTGGCTGGCACGCGGGAAAGCGGATTAGCGTTGGGTCGCCTGTTTCATCTGCTGAATCAGGCTATCCAGCAGCGCGTAGCGGCGGCGATATTCGGCGCGTTTTTTGCTGGCGATCTCTTCCATCGGTTTACGCGGCATGACGAGTGGCAGCATAAAATTACCGTTATCCTGCTTTTCACCGCCGATGGAGAGCCAGAAACTGTCGTAATCGGCCAACAGTTTGCCCTCTTTTTTCTTGCGGTAGCGCCAGCTGCGATAAATATGGGTATCGTTACTGACGGCGACAATCTGCTCTACCGGGAACGCGGCGCCGAGCGTTATGGCGGCCTCGACCAGCAGACGTTTCGGGAACAGGCCGTGGCAGGCTTTCGTCGCTCCCTGGATCAGCTCATGGGGAACATGCGCTTTTGCGCCCTGCAAGCCGCCAATGAACAGCGTCGATTTTCCCTCAAACTGGCATAGCGTAAAGGTCATCTCCGCCAGCGCCGTATTTTGACTGTCACAGAAAACGAGGGTAGCTTCTCCCTCTTTATCCATAAACGCGTCGGCACACAGTCGGACGGTAAATTGCTGTTCATCTTTTCCGGTTAAGGTCAGCAGAGTCACGCCCTGCTTTGAAAGGTAACCCTTTGTCAGCGTCGCCGGCAGCTGGCGGCACATCATCTGATAGTGCCAGGACAGCGATTCCAGCACACGCTGTCGATCCATATTGACCGTTAACCACGGACGATGAAGGCGGCAGGGCAGCCCAGGCTGAACCTGGAGCATTTGCATCAGGTGCGGATGTTTCGCAAGATCAGACAGCAGGCGAGCGGTGCTGAGCGGTGTCGCCAGTGAACGCAGCATGAACTTGCGTCGATAGGCGGGTTTTTCCCATGCCAGCCCGGGTGCGATCTCACCGAAAGCCAGGTTTTTGAAGAGCTGCCAGCCGGATTTTGGCTGCGGCAGGTTTGAAAGTGATGTATCGACGATAGAAGACATGGTAGATCCTGATCCTTTTGGAATATCGCTATTTCAGCAGGAGAAATGTCAACATCTCGTAAACAAATTAGGACGATTTCGGAGAACAGGGCTTTCGTTGAAGAGTCGTTTAGTTAGAATCAACGCTTATCATTGCCAGAACATTTATTTGGAATATTTATGAACCTCAAGGGAAAACGCAGAACGCTGTTTCTGCTGCTGGCGGTCGTGGTTTTAGCCGGTGGGTACTGGCTATGGCAGGTGCTGAATGCGCCGGTGCCGCAGTATCAGACGCTGATTGTTCGCCCGGGCGAACTGCAGCAAAACGTCCTCGCGACGGGCAAGCTTGACGCGCTGCGCAAGGTTGACGTCGGCGCTCAGGTCAGCGGCCAGTTGAAAACGCTGTCGGTTGAGATTGGCGACAAGGTGAAAAAAGGCCAGCTGCTCGGCGTTATCGATCCTGAGCAGGCTGAGAACCAGATCCGCGAGGTGGAAGCCACGCTGATGGAGCTGCGCGCGCAGCGTGCCCAGGCTCTGGCAGAACGTAACCTGGCTCAGGTAACGTTGACCCGTCAGCAGGCGCTGGCCAAAACCCAGGCTATTTCGAAACAGGATTTAGATACTGCCACCACTGAACTGGCGGTGAAACAGGCGCAGATTGGCACGATTGACGCGCAGATCAAACGCAATCAGGCCTCGCTGGATACGGCGAAAACCAACCTCGACTACACCAAAATCGTCGCACCGATGGCGGGCGAAGTGACCCAGATCACCACGCTGCAGGGCCAGACGGTGATTGCCGCGCAGCAGGCGCCGAACATTCTGACCCTGGCGGACATGAGCACCATGCTGGTCAAAGCCCAGGTCTCAGAGGCGGATGTGATCCATCTTAAGCCGGGGCAGAACGCCTGGTTTACGGTGCTTGGCGACCCGCAGACGCGCTACGAAGGCGTGCTGAAGGACATTCTGCCGACGCCGGAGAAAGTTAACGACGCAATTTTTTACTATGCCCGCTTTGAGGTGCCAAACCCGCAGGGCGTGCTGCGTCTGGACATGACCGCACAGGTGCATATCCAGCTGACAGGCGTGAAGAACGTGCTGACCATTCCGCTCTCTGCGCTCGGCGAGTCCGCCGGGGAGAGCCGTTATAAAGTGAAAGTGCTGCGCAACGGCGAAACGCGCGAGCGCGAGGTCGTGATCGGCGCGCGCAACGACACCGACGTGGTGGTGGTGAAAGGACTGGAAGAGGGCGAGGAGGTTGTTGTCAGCGAAAGCCTGCCCGGAGCCGCTAAATGACGGCGCTGCTTGAGCTGAATAACATTCGTCGCAGCTATCCGTCAGGCGACGGCCCGGTGGAGGTGCTGAAGGGCATCTCCCTGCGCGTGGAGGCGGGCGAGATGGTGGCGATTGTCGGCGCGTCGGGTTCCGGTAAATCGACGCTGATGAACATTCTCGGCTGTCTGGATAAACCGACCAGCGGGACCTATCGCGTGGCCGGGACGGATGTCTCCACGCTGGACGGCGACGCGCTGGCGAAGCTGCGCCGGGAACACTTCGGCTTTATCTTCCAGCGTTACCATCTGCTTTCTCACCTGAATGCGGCGCAGAACGTGGAGGTTCCCGCGGTCTATGCGGGCGTCGAGCGGAAGAAACGGCTTGAGCGCGCGCAGATGCTGCTGACGCGTCTGGGGCTGGCGGAGCGGGTGGAGTACCAGCCCTCGCAGCTGTCCGGCGGCCAGCAGCAGCGCGTGAGTATTGCCCGTGCGCTGATGAACGGCGGGCAGGTGATCCTCGCGGATGAACCGACCGGGGCGCTCGACAGCCATTCCGGTGAAGAGGTGATGGCGATCCTCCATCAGCTTCGCGATCAGGGGCACACGGTGATTATCGTTACCCACGACCCGCAGGTGGCGGCGCAGGCGGAACGCATTATTGAGATCCACGACGGCGAGCTGGTCAGCAATCCACCGCCGCGCGAGTCCAGGGCTGCGGCGCCGAAAGAAGCGCTACCGGCATCAACCGGCTGGGGACAGTTCTCCAGCGGCTTTCGCGAGGCGCTGACCATGGCCTGGCTGGCGATGGCGGCCAATAAAATGCGTACCCTGCTGACGATGCTCGGCATCATCATCGGTATCGCCTCGGTGGTGTCGATCGTGGTGGTGGGCGACGCGGCCAAGCAGCTGGTGCTGGCCGATATCCGCGCCATCGGCACCAATACCATTGACGTTTATCCCGGCAAAGACTTTGGCGACGACGAGCCGCAGTACCAGCAGGCGCTGAAATACGACGATCTGGCGGCGATTCAGAAGCAGCCGTGGGTGAACTCCGCCACGCCTGCGGTTTCGCAGAACCTGCGTCTGCGCGTGGGCAACGTTGACGTGGCCGCCAGCGCTAACGGCGTCAGCGGAGACTACTTCAACGTCTACGGCATGACCTTCAGCGAAGGCGCCACCTTTAACGCCGAGCAGCTGGCTGGCAGGGCGCAGGTGGTGGTGCTGGACGCGAACTCGCGCAGGCAGCTCTTCCCCAATAAAGCCAGCGTGGTAGGCGAAGTGATCCTGGTCGGCAACATGCCTGCCACGGTCATCGGCGTGGCGGAAGAGAAGCAGTCGATGTTTGGCAGCAGCAAAATCCTGCGCGTCTGGCTGCCCTACACCACCATCTCAGGGCGGATTATGGGGCAGTCATGGCTCAACTCCATCACCGTACGCGTGAAGGAGGGCTACGACAGCGCGCTGGCCGAACAGCAGCTTGAACGGCTGTTAACCCTGCGCCACGGGAAGAAAGATTTCTTCACCTGGAATATGGACGGCCTCTTGAAAACGGCGGAAAAGACCACACGTACTCTTCAGCTGTTCCTCACGCTGGTGGCGGTGATCTCGCTGGTCGTCGGCGGTATCGGGGTGATGAATATCATGCTGGTGTCGGTCACCGAACGTACCCGGGAGATCGGCATTCGCATGGCGGTCGGCGCCCGGGCCAGCGACGTGCTGCAGCAGTTTTTGATTGAAGCGGTGCTGGTGTGTCTGGTCGGCGGGGCGATGGGCATTGCGCTCTCAATGATGATCGCGTTCGCGCTCCAGCTCTTTTTACCCGGCTGGGAGATTGGCTTCTCGCCGGTCGCCATTATTACCGCATTTTTGTGTTCGACCTTTACCGGCATTTTGTTTGGCTGGTTGCCCGCCCGCAACGCGGCGCGGCTGGATCCGGTGGACGCGCTGGCTCGGGAATAACCCGAAAATAAAAATGCCAGCCGATCGGGCTGGCATTTTGACTGCGGGATGTACACAATAAAACAGAGAGCTATGCAACCGTCTCTGCTTCAACGGGTACGATTAGGCTTGCATGATTGCCTTTTGGTCCCTGATGTACATCGAACCGGACGGACTGCCCGGCTTTGAGCGTTCTGTAACCATCCATCTGAATGGTGGAATAGTGAGCGAAGATATCCTCGCCGCCGCCTTCGGGGCAGATGAAGCCAAACCCTTTGGCGTTGTTGAACCACTTAACAGTACCCATTTCCATGCTTCGACATCCTTCGTAAATCTTATAAGTTAAGATGGAATGAACCGGTGGTGGAGTGGGGGCTGTTCAAAACCTCGCCATCTCACGCTTGTACAATTTAGAGAAACGAAAGAAGTCGTCAAGCGTTTGGCGCTGGAGATGGGACAATAATCAACCAAAGTTTGAAGCAGTTAACGCTATTGCAACAGTTTGTGACAGACATCGCGGATGACAGTAATAGATGATTGTTATCTAACATCTGAGGTAGATTCAAAGTGGTTATGCATAATGGGTAAGACCAACGATTGGCTGGATTTCGACCAGCTGGCGGAAGACAAAGTGCACGACGCGCTAAAACCGCCATCTATGTATAAAGTTATGTTAATGAACGATGATTACACGCCGATGGAATTTGTTATTGACGTGCTACAAAAGTTCTTTTCTTATGATGTAGAACGTGCAACGCAACTGATGCTTACCGTTCATTATCGTGGCAAAGCTATCTGCGGCATCTTCACAGCCGAAGTGGCGGAAACCAAAGTGGCGATGGTGAACGACTATGCGAGGGAGAACGAGCATCCGTTGCTGTGTACGCTGGAAAAGGCCTGATAAGGCATAAAATTGGGGGAGGTGCCTATGCTCAATCAAGAACTGGAACTCAGTTTAAACATGGCTTTCGCCAGAGCGCGTGAGCACCGACATGAGTTTATGACCGTCGAGCATTTACTGCTCGCACTGCTTAGCAACCCATCTGCCCGCGAAGCGCTGGAAGCCTGCTCCGTGGATCTGGTGGCGCTACGTCAGGAACTCGAAGCCTTCATCGAACAAACCACACCGGTGCTGCCAGCCAGTGAAGAAGAGCGCGACACGCAGCCGACGCTCAGCTTCCAGCGCGTGCTGCAGCGCGCGGTATTCCACGTTCAGTCTTCCGGGCGTAGCGAAGTGACTGGCGCAAACGTCTTAGTAGCCATCTTCAGCGAGCAGGAGTCACAGGCTGCCTACCTGCTGCGCAAACACGAAGTCAGCCGCCTCGACGTGGTTAACTTTATTTCTCACGGAACGCGCAAAGACGAGCCTAACCAGGCATCGGATTCCAGCAATCAGGTCAATAACAATGAAGAGCAAGCAGGCGGGGAGGATCGTATGGAAAACTTCACCACCAACCTTAACCAGCTTGCTCGCGTTGGCGGTATCGACCCGCTGATTGGTCGCGATAAAGAGCTGGAGCGCGCGATCCAGGTGCTGTGCCGTCGCCGCAAGAACAACCCGCTGCTGGTGGGCGAGTCAGGCGTGGGTAAAACCGCAATTGCCGAAGGGCTTGCCTGGCGAATTGTGCAGGGCGACGTGCCGGAAGTGATTGCCGACTGCACCATCTACTCGCTGGATATCGGCTCGCTGCTGGCGGGCACCAAGTACCGCGGTGATTTTGAAAAACGCTTCAAGGCGCTGTTAAAACAGCTGGAGCAGGACACCAACAGTATCCTGTTTATCGATGAGATCCACACTATCATCGGCGCAGGTGCGGCCTCCGGTGGCCAGGTGGATGCCGCGAACCTGATCAAACCGCTGCTCTCCAGCGGCAAGATCCGCGTGATTGGCTCCACGACCTACCAGGAGTTCAGCAACATCTTTGAGAAAGACCGTGCGCTGGCGCGCCGCTTCCAGAAAATCGACGTGACCGAACCGTCCGTCGAGGAAACGGTGCAGATCATCAACGGCCTGAAGCCGAAGTACGAAGCGCACCACGACGTGCGTTACACCGCGAAAGCGGTACGTGCGGCGGTGGAGCTGGCGGTGAAATACATCAATGACCGTCACCTGCCGGATAAGGCGATTGACGTGATTGATGAGGCCGGGGCGCGTGCACGCCTGATGCCGGCCAGCAAGCGTAAGAAAACCGTTAACGTGGCGGATATTGAGTCCGTGGTGGCCCGCATCGCGCGTATCCCTGAGAAGAGCGTTTCTCAGAGCGACCGCGACACGCTGCGCACCCTCGGCAATCGCCTGAAAATGCTGGTCTTTGGTCAGGATAAGGCCATTGAGGCCTTAACCGAAGCGATCAAGATGGCCCGCGCCGGGCTGGGGCATGACCACAAGCCTGTCGGTTCCTTCCTGTTCGCTGGCCCAACCGGCGTGGGGAAAACCGAGGTGACGGTTCAGCTCTCCAAAGCGCTGGGCATTGAGCTGCTGCGCTTTGATATGTCCGAGTATATGGAGCGTCACACCGTCAGCCGTTTGATTGGTGCGCCTCCGGGCTACGTAGGCTTTGACCAGGGCGGCCTGCTCACCGACGCGGTGATCAAGCATCCGCACGCGGTCCTGCTGCTCGATGAAATCGAGAAGGCGCACCCGGACGTGTTCAACATCCTGCTGCAGGTGATGGACAACGGGACGCTGACCGACAACAACGGGCGCAAGGCGGACTTCCGCAACGTGGTGCTGGTGATGACCACCAACGCCGGCGTGCGTGAAACCGAGCGTAAATCCATCGGCCTGATCCACCAGGACAACAGCACCGATGCGATGGAGGAGATCAAGAAGATCTTCACGCCGGAGTTCCGTAACCGTCTGGACAACATTATCTGGTTCGATCACCTGTCTACCGAGGTGATCCATCAGGTTGTGGACAAGTTCATCGTCGAACTGCAGGTTCAGCTGGATCAGAAAGGCGTGTCGCTGGAAGTGAGCCAGGAGGCCCGCAACTGGCTGGCCGAGAAAGGCTACGACCGTGCGATGGGTGCCCGTCCGATGGCGCGCGTGATTCAGGACAACCTGAAGAAGCCGCTGGCAAACGAGCTGCTGTTTGGCTCGCTGGTGGACGGCGGTCAGGTGACCGTGGCGCTGGACCAGGCGAAGAACGAACTGACGTACGATTTCCAGAGCGCGGCGAAGCACAAGCCGGAAGCGGCTCACTGAGTTAAACGTTAATGTTAAAAACCGGGCATTTGCCCGGTTTTTTTTATGCCTGCCAAGGTAAAAGCAAAACGACAACAGTGTTGTCGTTTTTAGTGTTTTCTCCCTCTCCCTGTGGGAGAGGGCTGGGGTGAGGGCAACAGACCGCAGAGGAATTTTGCGAGGCGCTTTCCAGTTTCTTTCGAAGTCAGTTGCTGGATAAATCCACAGTAATAAAATGGCGGCGCACCTGCAAAATCAGGTGTCAGGATTGGCGTCCTGATTACACACGAGAAATGATGTTGATACGTCAACTATCATCAGGTTCGTTCACACTTTTGAAAGCTAGCGATATAATCCGCAGACTCAATTATGGTGGGCTGAACCGGGGCTTCTTTTGAAGCGCCGATTTTCCCGTGTGGGTCGGTACGCCAAACCGGTTCAGTCTGCCACCTGAGTTGGCGTTCGGGTGGAGATCCCATCATTTCACACGGAGTCATAATCAAATGGAACATAACAATCTTTCACTGCTTTATAGCGAACTCTCCCTCAACCCCGATCTCCCAACCCTTGCAGAGCGCTGCAAATTGTTCACCGAAATCCTCCTCGATTGCACATCACTCCCACAAACGCAGCCCATCTGTCGCTGCCTTGGGGCGTATCTGGAAGAAATGAAATCCGGCCTCACAGAGTCAATGCGTGATTTTCAGGTGGTGGAATTTGAGGACGAAGCGGAACAACCGAGACAAAAAGAGTGGCTGCTTGAAGACACCGAAGCACAGTGTGATTACTGTCGGGCGTTAAACCACATACTGCTGGTATCGCATTTTGACCGCGATATGTTGCCGCACCTGACTGGGCTACTCCATAACATTACGCATTCGATGGCCGCAGATGTCGTTGCACCTCAAAGTGCAGAAACGGTAATTCACATTATTTCCTGACGTCGATCCGAGGCGTCGGGGGAGTTGCTCTGACGCCAAATGGATTAATTTTCGGAAAAGTGTGTGTTACAGGAAGACGTTAATAACTTTTGATGACACTAAAAAATAGTGCAGTTCGCTGCCGTACAGCTCGCGTTATGTGGTCCTTAACTGCCTGAATTTTCCTTCATCTGTTGGTTATAAATACAGCCAAGACCCACTAAATGCTGGCTCACTACCCGTGCCCCATAGTTATGACACTGTAATGACCATGGATGGGATTTCAGCCAGACAGCAAACGCAGTGCAGTATGCAAGTGAAATCAACGCGGGCTCCGCTGTACTTTGCTGTCCGGTCAGTAGGCCAATCATCTTGCATACCTCGCCATTATCCCAACGCTGCCACACATTTTTCCACCATCCCATTTTCCAGCTACCTGTAAGGCAAAATGCTTTGTCAGAGAGATTGGCCTTTTCATTCTTTTCAGATACAAACCAAAGATCGGTTTTTCCAAGTCGGACTTCTGTTGACCAGGCAGTTATAGCCCCGCCGCGCAAAACGCACTCATGGGCGAGATAATGATCGGTTACACCCGGGAAGCGTCGTTTTAATCGCTGGAAATGACTGTGTATGGTAATGACAGGACGGACTATGCTTCCCCGGTCGTTTCGCTTAAGCTCGGCACTACCGTACTGAATTTCATCAAATTGACTCCGTTTAAGAAATTGCATTTCTTGCTCCCGAATAAGATCGGTATCGCTCGACGGTAGTATCGAAGAAGGGAAAGACTTAGAACCCTGATAGAGCAATGAATCACCTACCTTCCAGTCGCAATAGTTGGTTGTTATTTGAATAATTTTGCCGGAGTCAGCATCGGCACTGATCACAACATACAGTTTCTGCCTGGTAGAATGACCCTGAAACGGTATAACCATT
Source organism: Enterobacter sp. CGMCC 5087 (assembly GCF_003144775.1). Lineage (NCBI taxonomy): Bacteria > Pseudomonadati > Pseudomonadota > Gammaproteobacteria > Enterobacterales > Enterobacteriaceae > Enterobacter > Enterobacter sp. CGMCC 5087. Next base: position 76,782 of record NZ_QFXN01000221.1, read on the forward strand.
GTGGTCGTTGACACCCTTGTTAGCGCAGGGAGTGAAACATGCAGATCGCGCTCGAACCCGTTAACCGCTTGCGCAAGCACCCTTTGGTTTGTCGTTTCACCAGAGTGCACCCCTTGTTCGAGCTGGGAAAGAAGGGTGATATTTTTATTCAGGCCTACAGCATTGTCATAGTGTGGAGTAAATACATAACGGCAGGTACAACATTGAAAGCGGGGTGTTCTGGCTTTTGTGTATCCATAGCGAATGATGTGCGCTGTAAAACAGCGGGGACAACCTTGTCCTGTATTTCCTAATTTTCGTTGCATGAATTGACTGAACCACTCGTCACATTCTTTTGTATTAAACAGTGGAGGAAGACTGCCACATTTTTGACATTCAAGTGCTGCGTAGCCCAGACGATAAACAGGAAAAACATAATCACTCGCATCTGGTATTCCGAGATTTGGACATGACCAGCTTTTGCAAACATTGAGATCTATTTTTTGAGCGGATTCCATGTGCTTCACCAACTGATTCTGTTAGTCGTAAATTTTCGCGTCTCCCTTTTCCATATGTCGTGAGAAGGTTCACAAAATCTGTTTTTTGCTAATCGATAATGAAATTCTTTCTTTAATTCGAGAGTTAAAAATGAAAAAAACAGTAATCGCGGTTTTATTACTATCGGGATATGCTTCGCTAAGTCCAGCGCAGGACGTTACCGTCATTTATACCAATGACCTGCATGCACATGTTGAGCCCTATAAACTCCCTTATGTTGCAGAAGGTAAAAGAGCTGTCGGTGGCTTCGCAAATATTGCGACTTACGTTAAGCAAGAAAAGCAAAAAAATAAGGCTACTTTTTATTTCGATGCTGGAGATTACTTTACCGGTCCATACATTAGCAGCCTGACAAAAGGGCGGGCAATCATAGATATTATGAATACAATGTCATTTGATGCTGCGTCTGTCGGCAATCATGAGTTCGACCATGGTTGGGATAATACGCTGATACAGCTCAGTCAGGCTAAATTCCCGATACTGTTAGGTAACGTGTTTTATAAAAATAGCAATGTCCTTTTCTGGAATAAGCCGTATACAATCCTTGAAAAGGGTGGCGTTAAAATTGGGGTCATTGGGTTGCATGGCGTATTCGCTTTCGATGATACCGTTTCATCGTCAATGCGTCAGGGTATTGAAGCGCGTGACGAGGTGAAATATCTCCAGCGTTATTTGGATGAACTACGTGGAAAAGTAGATATAACCGTTGCACTCATGCATGAAGGTTTCCCTGCACGCCAGTCCAGTATCGGCAATACTGATGTCAAACGCGCCCTTGATAAGGATATCCAGACGGCGAAACAGGTGAAAGGACTGGATATTCTGATTACCGGACATGCGCATGTTGGGACGCCGGAGCCGCTTAAAGTAGATAACACGCTGGTGCTTTCGACTGATAGTGGTGGGATTGATATTGGTAAACTGGTCCTGGATGTGGATCTAAAAAAACATCACAACAAAATAAAAAGCTTCGAACTTAAAACCCTTTACGCTGATGAATGGAAACCCGATCCGGCAACTCAGAGTGTTATTGATAGCTGGAATAAAAAGCTCTCCGAAACGGTTCGCCAAAAAGTTGGAGAGACGCCTGTTACGCTTACGCGCGCCTACGGGGAATCATCTTCGCTGGGCAATTTATTTACCGATGCAATGCTTGCTGCTGCGCCTGATGCGCAACTGGCGCTCACTAATTCAGGTGGTCTGCGTGCTGATTTGAATGCCGGTCCGATAACCCTCGGCGATGTTATTAGCGCGTTCCCGTTTCCAAATGAGCTAACCATAATGGATTTGAAAGGGAAATCCTTACGAAATCTTATGGAGCACAGTGCATCACTCACTAACGGTGTTTTGCAGATGTCGAAAGGACTGGAGATGCGCTACGACCAACATAAACCTGTCGGGCAACGCGTTGTGCTACTTACGCTTAATGGCAAGCCAATTGTAGACTCTGATACCTATCGCGTAGCGACAAATAGTTTCCTTGCCCCTGGTGGTGATGGCTTTACTGCATTCATTGATGGTCAGAACAAACAGGTAAAAGGTGGATATAACCTTTCCAATGCGGTTATTGATTATCTGGTGAAAGGAAATAAGATCATACCCCAACAGGTGAATGAGATGCGAGTAAAAGAAGTTACACAGTAATAATTAACAACAGGTGAATAATATGGCAATTACCTATCTTGGAATGGATCTCGCTCCTGCTAACAACCAGCTTGCGGTCTATCTGAAGTTTATAATTGATGAAGAGGCAACATATTCCTATAAGGTTCTGGGAAGATCGACTAGCACGACAAGTTTAGATTTTACGTATTCTTCAAGTGACATTATCACTTTACCTGAGATAAAAGTTCCAGTTATTGGGCTGTACGCAAACTACCTTAACCAAGTGCAGGTTATCTTTAAAAACCTTAGCGGAGTGGAAATTTTTAATCAAATCATCCAAGTAAGCACACAGGAACAACTCTACCGCGATGGGACAATTTTCCATATCGATATTGAGCAAACGGATCCCGCTAACTTCACGACCGTATGGGGAAACAGTTGGTTAATGACAACCAATTGTGATGGCTACGACCGGAACGGCGATCTTCGCTGCTATTATGCTCAGCCCTACCGTAACCAGATGCTAAAAACGCATAAAGGTTATTTCTATATCGGCAGTGATGAAGATGAACATTGGTATGGGCGACGCTTTTTCAAAATCGATATTTTGGGCAACGAGATTCTGGAATTTGATTTACGTGACCGCGATGGCAACCGCTATGCTAACACCCACGATCTGATCTGGGATTCAGCTGGTAATCTCTTCATGATTGGTAATGATAACCCGGACCGTTCTACCAATACTATGCGACAGGATGCATCAATATTAAAATTTGATGAAAAGACAGGCGTGATGCTGTGGGCAAAAAATTACACTCGTGCTTTTGATAATACGAAGATCCTGAATAATAGTCCCACAAACGATGCTCACCTTAACTCGCTTTCCTGGATCCCCGCGGGTGAGGCAAATGCTGAAGCGATTGTTGTTCATACTCGCTCTGCAGGCCTGACGTTTGGTATTTCTCCTGCCGATGGTAAGATGCTGTGGAGTATTAATACAGGGGGGTTTAACAGTAATTTCGCTGCAGGACAGGGCGTTACGCAGATAGATACTTCCGGTATAGCGGATTTTGAAAATGGTGCTCATACCGTATTTGTCACTAAAAATAGCGCTTTTGCTGGGTTAAGCAATGAGACTGAAGGGAAATTTGTTCTTTCGCTATTTGATAATCGCTCCTGCGTCGATAATGAAGGCAATGCAGTTACTCGAGATATTACGCTTGATTCAACGGCTGTTTTTTACAAAACCGATCCTGCGAGAGTCGTTTTCTATGCTGTTGATCTCGTCGCCAATACAGCAACCCAGGCTCACGAAAGTTTCGAGTTACCTTCCGATCGTGTTCCTCAAGTCACTGATTTTATGGGGGCAGCAATAGATTATGGTGACTACTATGGCATCTACACCAACCATGCGCGCTCTTTCTTTATCAGCGATGTGACAGGCCATATTATTGCCACAATCTACGATTTGATTTGCTCGCTGGATGGCTATCCAGAGTTCCCTGGCGAATGCTATCGGGCAAGGTTGTTTGCAAAAGACGAGCTTGATGCTTTGATAAATATAGGTTATCAGGTGGCAAACGGCTGATAGCATAGCCAGACACAGCCATTAAAAGGGCATTGCGGCTGCTAATGTCGGTCACTTACAGTGGCTGGCCTTGCTGTCGACCAGACAGCCTGACGCTGAAACGAACGGCTAAATAATTGTTCAAATAATCACCTGCAGCACAAAAAAAGTAAGGCCGGGAAAATCCCGGCCTTATTTAATATTCATCTGCCATTACAGGCGAAAACAATTAGCGACTACGGAAGACAATGCGGCCTTTGCTCAGGTCGTACGGGGTCAGTTCAACAGTCACTTTGTCGCCCGTCAAAATGCGGATGTAGTTTTTGCGCATTTTACCGGAGATGTGCGCAGTTACCACGTGACCGTTTTCCAGCTCTACGCGAAACATGGTATTAGGCAACGTATCAAGTACGGTACCCTGCATTTCAATATTGTCTTCTTTGGCCATCTAATCCTCTGGGGTATCACTACCAAGTTTTGAACCGGCAAGATAATGCCGAAATTCATCAATTAAGTAAAGAATTGCGCGATTAAAACGCAGCAAAACAGTTTCGGCGCATTGCCCAAGCGTCACGGTACAACCGAACAGGAAGCGCATTCGTAAAGGGGAGACAACAGGATAAACGTCAGGACGTTATCTGAAGCGAGGGTCCCAAACGGCGGCGGGGCAACAGGCAGAAGCTACTCTGCGGCATAATTATAACACCCTCACAAAAAATATGCGGAAAACATTTAGGCATTGGGCATAAAGAGCGTTCTCGGTATCCAGAAGTCGCGCGGGAGCTTCTCCTGACGGCTGGCATCCAGCTGTTCGATGTACTGGCGTCGCGGGATTTCAACAGCACCCAGGGAGGCCGTATGCTCGTTGAGCACCTGACAATCGATCAGGCGTCCGCCGCGCTGGGCAAACGCATCGCAGAAGACCAGCAGCGCGGTTTTCGAGGCGTTAACCGCACGAGAGAACATCGACTCGCCGCAAAACAGCGTCCCCTGCGCCACGCCGTACATGCCGCCGATGAGTGCTCCACCTTCCCACACCTCGATGGAGTGGGCGTAGCCAAGCTCATGGAGCTGGTGGTAGGCGGTAATGATATCGCGGGTTATCCATGTCCCTTCATAGCGGTCTTCTGCACAGCCTTCAATGACCTGACCAAAAGCGTGGTTGAGGGTGACGCGGTAAGGGGATTTCGCATGGAAACGCTTCATGCTGCGGCTCACGTGAAACTGCGCTGGCCACAGCACTGCACGCGGATCGGGGGACCACCATAAAATCGGATCGCCGGGGGAAAACCAGGGGAATATACCGCGCTGGTACGCCATTAATAGCCGAGCGGGGCTGAGGTCACCTCCAAGGGCCAGCAGCCCGTTGGGCTCACGCAGCGCCCCTTCCGGAGAAGGGAACGCGATGTTATGACGAGAAAGCTGGACCAGGCGCATGACAGCAAAACTCCAGTACGCGAGTAAGGACGCTACAAATATAGTCTACAGACGCTGTTTAAACTGGTAGTAGCGACCCTGTTTCGCCAACAGCTCTGCGTGACTACCTTGCTCAATAATGTGTCCGTTGTCCATCACAATTATCCGATCAAAACTCGCCAGTCCGCGCAGGCGGTGTGTGACCATCAGCACGGTTTTGCCGGTCATGACATTCGCCAGTAAATCAAGGATTTGGCTCTCGGTTGTGGCATCCAGCCCTTCGGTGGGTTCGTCGAGCAGCATCAGCGGCGCATCGTGCAGCAGCGCGCGCGCAATTGCCAGACGGCGCAGTTCACCGCCGGAGAGCTGACGGCCGCCTTCGCCCAGCCAGCTGTTCAGTCCGTCGTCCTCAAGCAGTTTTTGCAGCCCGACCTGCTCCAGCACGGCGCGAAGCGCATCATCAGAGGCCTCTGGCGCGGCCAGCAGCAGGTTATCGCGCAGGGTGGCGCTAAACAGATGCACACGCTGCGGAACGACGCTTACCGTCTTGCGCAGGGCCTGCTCGCTGAAATCGGTCAGCAACGTGTTATTAAAACGAATCTGACCGAGCTGCGGATCCCAGGCGCGAGTCAGCAACTGCAGCAGCGTCGATTTACCGCAGCCGGTACGGCCGAGGATCGCCATCCGCTGACCGGCATTAACAGAAAGGGTAATACCGTCCAGCGCGTTCTGCGCCTGTTTGTCGTAGGCGAAGGTGACATCTTCAAGCGTCAGCGCAACCTGCTCAGGTACAGCTGTCTGCCCGGCACTGAACGTGACTTCAGGTCTCTGCTCGGCAATCTGGGTGATGCGCAGGGCAGAAGCGATGACCTGTCCCAGATGCTGGAACGCGCCCGTCACCGGGGCCAGCGCTTCAAAAGCGGCCAGCGCACAGAAGACGAAAAGGGCAATAAGCGGACCCGGCTGTGTATTTCCCCCGATATCGCCGGAAGCCAGCCACAGCATGGCAATCACCGCCACGCCGCCGATTAACATCATCAGCGCCTGAGAGAAGGCCGTCAGCTCCGACTGGCGGCGCTGGGCCTCATGCCAGTTAAGCTCCGTACTTTCCATCCGCGCCCGGTAGCGCTTGCTGGCGCCAAAAATCGTCAGCTCTGCCTGCCCCTGAAGCCAGGAGGTGAGCTGCTGGCGGTAGTCCCCGCGCAGGCGCGTCAGGTTTTCCCCGGTGGATTTCCCGGCGCGGTAAAACAGCGGCGGCAGAATGATGAGCGTCAGCAGCATGATCCCGCCCAGCGTCAGCGCAACGGAAACATCCAGAACAGACAGCCCCAGCGTGACCACCACAATCACCACAAACGCGCCCACGATCGGGGAAATCACGCGCAGGTAAAGGTGATCCAGCGTGTCGACATCCGCAACGACACGGTTAAGTAACTCACCCTGACGAAAACGCGCCAGCCCGGCAGGGGAGAGGGGCAGCAGTTTGCTGAAGGTGTAGATGCGCAGATGCTGCAGCACGCGGAAAGTGGCGTCGTGGCTGACCAGCCGTTCGAAATAGCGTCCGGCAGTCCGCGTGATGGCGGTACCGCGAACACCGGCAGCCGGGAGCATATAGTTGAAGCTGTATAAACCGGCAAAGCCCGCGACGGCCGAGGCCGACAGGAACCAGCCGGAAAGGGTGAGCAGGCCAATGCTGGCGAGCAGCGTGACAATCGCCAGCACAATCCCCAGCGTCAGCATCCATTTGTGGCGTTTATAGAGCGCAAGATAAGGCAGCAGAGCACGCATCAGATGTCCTCCTGACGGTTCGCCAGCAGGGCGGCAAACGGTCCCTGCGCGGCAACGAGAGAGGCGTAATCGCCTTGCTCAACAATACGGCCGTTCTCCATGACCCAGATCTGGTCCCAGTCGGCAATCCCTTCCAGCTGATGGGTAACCATCAGGGTGGTTTGCTGCCGGGAGGCGGCGTTCAGGGCCTCCATTACGCGCTGTTCGCTGTGGGCGTCCAGGCTGGCGGCGGGCTCATCCAGCAGCATCAGATGGCATGGGTTAAGCAGCGCGCGGGCAACGGCTACGCGCTGCGCCTGTCCGACCGACAGCCCGGCGGACTGATCGCCCACCACGGTATCTACCCCCTGCGGAAGCAGCGGCAGAAACTCGCTGACCCAGGCGCGGTCGAGCACCGATTGCAGTTCATCTTCTCGCGCGTCCGGGCGCGCCAGCAGAACGTTTTCACGCAGCGTAGAGGCTGGAAGCTGCGGGTTTTGTCCTACCCAACTGAGCTGTTTACGCCAGGCATCTGGATCGAGGTTGCGCAGTTCGGTTTTGTTGATCCTCAGTGAACCCGTATAGGCCATAAAGCCGGACAGCGCATTCAGCAAAGAACTTTTACCGGAACCGCTTGTGCCGACGAGCACCACCCGTTGTCCGGCAGGTAAGGTAAAGTTCAGCGGACCCGCGAGCACTTTGCCTTCCGGTGACAGAATAGAAAAGTCCTGAGCTTCAATGGTCACGGGGTCTTTAGCATTCAGCGTCACGTCACCCCGCTCCGGGTGAGCCAGCGGCGTTTCAAGGAACGTTTTCAGGCTATCGGCTGCACCAACCGCCTGCGCTTTGGCGTGATAGAAGGTCCCCAGATCGCGGAGCGGCTGGAAAAACTCCGGGGCCAGGATCAGCGCCAGGAAACCGGCAGAAAGGGTCACCGCCGTGCCGTAATGGCCGAAATCCAGCGCGCCAAGGTAGGAGAAGCCAAAGTAGACCGCCACGAGGGCAATCGACAGCGAGGTAAAGAATTCCAGTACGCCGGAGGACAAGAAGGCAAGGCGTAACACTTCCATGGTGCGCTGACGGAAGTCCTGCGATGCCCGGCGAATATTTTCGGTTTCCGCTTCACCGCGGCCAAAAATGCGTAACGTCTCCATGCCGCGCAGACGATCGAGGAAATGACCGCTCAGGCGACCCAGTGCCAGGAAGTTACGGCGGTTGGCATCCGCTGCCCCCATGCCGACCAGCGCCATAAACAGCGGGATCAGCGGGGCGGTGCCCATCAGAATCAGCGCAGCCATCCAGTTCACCGGGAAGATGGCGATCACGATCAGCAGCGGAACGAAGACGGCAAGGGCCATCTGCGGCAGATAGCGCGCATAGTAGTCGTGCATATCGTCAATCTGCTCAAGGATCAGCGTCGCCCAGCTACCGGCCGGTTTACCCTGGATCCACGCGGGCCCGGCTTCCTGAAGGCGATCCAGCACCTGACGGCGGATCTCGTAGCGGATGTGCTGTCCGGCGTGAAAACCGACGCGCTCACGCAGCCACACCACCCAGGCGCGCAGGATAAAAATCAGGATCAGGACAATAAAAGGCAGCAACAGCGCTTCGCGCGGGATGTTCTCCATGATCATGTGATTAAGAATGCGGGCCAGCAGCCATGCCTGGGCAACAATCAACAGACCGCTAACGAACCCCAGGAGACGGGAAATCGTAAGCCAGCGGCGGGAAATAACGCTTTGCTGTTTCAGCCAGCGTGTTAACTCTTGTTGACGGGTTTTTTCCATTGCGTACTTTGCAGGTGACGTTATTAGAAATTGGGCAGCGCAATGTTACAACGGGGAGACAATAAAGGCGACTTATCGCCGCCTTTATTTACGTTTGTTACTGACTTGTAAAGATTATTTACCTTGTTCAGCCAGTCCATCGAGGTAGCGTTCAGCGTCCAGCGCGGCCATACAGCCGGTGCCAGCAGAGGTAATCGCCTGACGATAAATATGGTCCATCACGTCGCCAGCCGCGAACACGCCCGGGATGCTGGTCTGGGTCGCATTACCGTGAATGCCGGACTGCACTTTGATGTAGCCGTTTTCCAGCTCCAGCTGACCGTCGAAGATCGCGGTGTTCGGGCTGTGACCGATCGCCACGAACAGACCCGCCACTTCAAGCGTTTCGACGTTGTCGGTGTTCTGGGTATCACGGATACGCAGACCGGCAACGCCCATCTGGTCGCCCGTCACCTCTTCCAGGGTACGGTTGGTGTGCAGCACGATGTTGCCGCTTGCCACTTTATCCATCAGGCGTTTGATCAGGATCTTCTCCGCGCGGAAGGTTTCGCGGCGGTGGATCAGGTGCACTTCAGAGGCAATGTTCGCCAGGTAGAGCGCTTCTTCCACTGCGGTGTTACCGCCACCGATGACCGCGACTTTCTGATTGCGGTAGAAGAAACCGTCACAGGTTGCGCAGGCAGAGACGCCGCGGCCTTTGAACGCTTCTTCGGATGGCAGACCGAGGTAACGGGCAGACGCGCCGGTGGCAACGATCAGAGCGTCACAGGTGTATTCGCCGCTGTCGCCCGTCAGGCGGAACGGACGGTTCTGCAGATCGACCTTATTAATGTGGTCGAACAGAATTTCAGTTTCGAATTTAGCGGCATGCTCGTGCATACGTTCCATCAGCAGCGGCCCGGTCAGGTCGTTCGGGTCCCCTGGCCAGTTTTCCACTTCGGTGGTGGTGGTCAGCTGACCGCCTTTTTCCATGCCGGTGATGAGTACCGGGTGCAGGTTAGCGCGTGCAGCATAGACCGCTGCGGTATATCCCGCAGGTCCAGAACCAAGGATTAGCAGCTTACTGTGTTTGGCCGTGCCCATGAGATCCCCATTGTTGTTGGCAGACATTTGGCTGGATTGTAGGGAATTTGTTGTCGTAAAAAAAGAGCGCCGCAATTTTGATATCAATCTGTGTAATAGCCACGGGCGATGAATGAGGCGCTATAACATCACGCTTTCGCCTGAAAAACGGTCGTTTGTAAGGCAATAAAATGAGGATTAATACCCTGCCGTAATGAATATCCGGCATGTTGTACTAAAAAACGATGTTTTGCTTTGACAATCCCCTGCGCATTTGCGAAAACATTCAAGGAAGAAAAAAACCGCGTTAACCGTATGCCGCATAGGCATGCACGTAAATGCCATTTTTACCGGGTCAGTGAAATCTACGCATGGCGTGGACAGACGCCATACGTGATGTCGGTGACTGCCTTCGGGCAACGGTCTTCTTACCAACAGAACCCGAATCCGCATCGCGTCTAATACAAAACCAGGCGATGTGATGACTAACGGGTACAGGCTCTGAACAGTGATGTGCACAGGGTCCAGGCAGGAGTAGGGAAGGAATACAGAGAGACAATAATAATGGTAGATAGCAAGAAGCGCCCTGGCAAAGATCTCGACCGTATCGATCGTAACATTCTTAATGAATTGCAAAAGGATGGGCGTATTTCCAACGTCGAGCTTTCAAAACGTGTGGGACTTTCCCCGACGCCGTGCCTTGAGCGTGTGCGCCGACTGGAAAGACAGGGTTTCATTCAGGGCTATACTGCTCTGCTGAACCCGCATTATCTGGATGCCTCACTTCTGGTATTTGTTGAGATTACTCTGAATCGTGGTGCGCCGGATGTGTTTGAGCAATTTAATGCCGCTGTACAAAAACTTGAAGAAATTCAAGAGTGTCATCTGGTATCCGGTGATTTCGACTACCTGTTGAAAACCCGCGTGCCTGATATGTCCGCCTACCGTAAGCTGCTGGGGGAAACCCTGCTGCGTCTGCCAGGCGTGAACGACACCCGTACGTACGTGGTGATGGAAGAGGTCAAACAGAGCAATCGTCTGGTTATTAAGACGCGCTAACACGGAACAGGTGCAAAATCAGCGTAGTTTGATTACACTCCTGTTAATCCATACAGCAACAGTGCCGGGGAGTCCCGGCGCTGTTGTCCGTTTTAGCAAAAAGGCAGGATATGCCTGATACCTGGAGAGCCTTTTTTGAGCCAGGAATACACTGAAGACAAAGAAGTCACACTATCGAAGCTAAGCAGCGGACGTCGTCTCCTCGAGGCTTTGCTGATTGTTATTGCCCTTTTTGCCGTCTGGCTGATGGCAGCCTTACTCAGTTTCAACCCCTCAGATCCCAGCTGGTCACAAACTGCATGGCATGAGCCTATCCATAATTTAGGCGGTGTCCCCGGTGCCTGGCTTGCGGACACGCTGTTCTTCATTTTCGGTGTGATGGCCTACACCCTTCCCGTCATTATCATTGGCGGATGCTGGTTTGCTTGGCGTCATCGTCAGAACGATGATTACATCGACTATTTTGCTGTGTCGCTGCGCCTGATTGGCGCGCTGGCGCTGATCCTCACCTCGTGCGGGCTGGCGGCAATCAATGCGGATGATATCTGGTACTTCGCCTCTGGCGGGGTGATCGGCAGTTTACTCAGTTCTGCGCTGCAGCCGATGCTGCACAGCAGCGGCGGTACGCTGGCGCTGCTGTGTATCTGGGCGGCCGGGCTGACGCTGTTTACCGGCTGGTCCTGGGTGAGCATTGCCGAGAAGATCGGCAGTTTTATCCTCACCATTTTGACCTTCGCCAGCAACCGTACCCGCCGTGACGATACGTGGGTTGATGAAGAAGAATACGAAGATGAAGAGGAAGATGACGCGCCTGTGCAGCGTCGCGAGTCTCGTCGTGCGCGTATTCTGCGCGGCGCGCTGGCGCGTCGCCAGCGTGTTGCTGAGAAATTTGCCAACCCGCTGGGTCGTAAAACCGATGCGGCGCTCTTCTCCGGTAAACGCATGGATGAAGACGAGCAGGTGGCGTATCGCGCTGCGGGTGTCGCCGTCGATCCTGACGATGTGCTCTTCTCCGGCAGCCGGGCCACTCCGGGTGACTTCGACGAATACGATCCGCTGTTAAATGGCCATTCGGTTACCGAGCCGGTTGCGGCCGCTGCAGCCGCGACGACCGCTGCGCAGGCGTATGCCGCGCCTGTCGACGCCGTGATGCCATCCGCGCCGGTTTCGCCGCCGGAATCCGTTATTCAGCAGCCTCAGGTTGACTGGCAGACTGCGCCAGGCGTTCACACGCCGGAGCCAGTTATCGCGCCTGAACCTGAAAGCTACATCCCTGTGCAGCAGGAGCAGTGGCAGCAGCCTTATCAGCCGCCGCAGCCTGCGTATGAACCGCAAGATTACCCGCACTATGAACAGCCTGTGGCCCAACCTTATCAGGAGTATGTGCCTGAGCCGGTTGAACCTGTGCAGCCTTATGTAGAGCCGCAGCCTGAACCTGAAATCGTGGAAGAGGTAAAACCCTCTCGTCCACCGATGTACTATTTTGAAGAAGTTGAAGAGCGTCGTGCGCGTGAACGCGAGCAGCTGGCGGCCTGGTACCAGCCTGTGCCTGAACCGGTGCAGGAGCCGGTGACGAAAGCGCCTTCTGTTTCCGTTCCACCGATCGACCCGACGCCTGCAGTCGCACCCGTAGCGGAAAGCGTGAAGCAGGCTACCGCGGCCGCTGCCGTAGCTGCACCCGTCTTTAGCCTGGCAACAGGGGGCACGCCGCGTCCTCAGGTGAAGGAGGGGATTGGTCCGCAACTGCCTCGCCCTAACCGCGTTCGTGTACCCACCCGCCGTGAGCTTGCCTCTTATGGCATCAAGCTGCCTTCCCAGCGTATGGCCGAAGAGAAAGCGCGCGAGCCTGAGTACGAAGATGATGCCGATGAAATGCAGCAGGACGAGCTGGCCCGTCAGTTCGCCGCGCAGCAGAATCAGCGCTACGGTGAAGAATATCAGCACGATGAACCTGTGCTGGAAGACGAAGAGGACGCGGCTGAAGCAGAATTAGCGCGCCAGTTTGCGGCCACTCAACAGCAGCGCTATTCCGGTGAACAACCGGCTGGTGCAAATCCGTTCTCGCTGTCTGATTTTGAATTCTCGCCGATGAAGGATCTGGTGGATGATGGCCCGAGCGAGCCGTTATTTACCCCGAGCGTGATGCCGGAAGCGGAGCCTGTGCGCCAGCAGCCAGCACCACAGGCCTACGCGCAGCCGCACCAGCATGTTCAGCAGCCGTATGCGCAGCAGCATCAACCTGTTCAGCAACCGCAGCAATCGCAGCAGCCACCGCAGTTCCAGCAGCCTGCGCCTCAGCCGCAGGAAAGTCTGATTCACCCGCTGCTGATGCGTAACGGTGACAGCCGTCCGCTGCAGCGTCCAAGCACGCCGCTGCCGTCTCTGGATCTGTTAACGCCGCCGCCGTCAGAAGTGGAGCCGGTCGATACCTTCGCGCTTGAGCAGATGGCGCGTCTGGTGGAAGCGCGTCTGGCTGACTTCCGCATCAAGGCGGACGTGGTGAACTACTCGCCGGGCCCTGTGATCACCCGTTTTGAACTGAACCTGGCGCCCGGCGTTAAAGCCGCGCGTATTTCCAACCTGTCCCGCGACCTGGCGCGTTCTCTGTCGACCGTGGCGGTGCGTGTGGTGGAAGTTATCCCTGGCAAGCCGTACGTTGGGCTTGAGCTGCCGAACAAGAAACGTCAGACCGTCTACCTGCGTGAAGTGCTGGATAACACCAAATTCCGCGATAATCCATCCCCGCTGACCGTGGTGTTGGGTAAAGATATCGCGGGCGATCCGGTCGTGGCAGATCTCGCCAAAATGCCTCACCTGCTGGTGGCGGGTACCACCGGTTCCGGTAAGTCAGTCGGTGTGAACGCCATGATCCTCAGCATGCTCTATAAAGCGCAGCCGGAAGATGTGCGTTTCATCATGATCGACCCGAAAATGCTCGAACTGTCGGTCTACGAAGGCATCCCACATCTGCTGACCGAAGTGGTCACCGATATGAAGGACGCCGCCAACGCCCTGCGCTGGAGCGTCAATGAGATGGAACGCCGCTACAAGCTGATGTCTGCGCTGGGCGTGCGTAACCTGGCCGGTTATAACGAGAAAATTGCCCAGGCTGTGCGCATGGGGCGTCCGATCCCGGATCCTTACTGGAAGCCGGGTGACAGCATGGATGCCCAGCATCCGGTGCTGGAAAAACTGCCTTATATCGTCGTGCTGGTCGATGAATTCGCTGACCTTATGATGACCGTCGGTAAGAAAGTAGAAGAGTTGATTGCCCGTCTGGCGCAGAAAGCGCGTGCGGCCGGTATTCACCTTGTGCTGGCGACCCAGCGTCCTTCCGTTGATGTTATCACCGGTCTTATCAAAGCGAACATTCCGACGCGTATCGCTTTTACCGTATCCAGTAAAATTGACTCCCGTACCATTCTTGACCAGGGAGGCGCAGAGTCGCTGCTGGGTATGGGTGACATGCTCTATTCAGGCCCGAACTCCACCTCTCCGGTGCGTGTCCACGGTGCGTTCGTCCGCGATGAGGAAGTTCACGCCGTCGTGCAGGACTGGAAAGCGCGCGGTCGTCCGCAATACGTTGACGGTATTACCAGCGACACGGAAAGCGAAGGCAGCGGCGGTGGCTTCGACGGCGGCGAAGAGCTGGATCCGTTATTCGATCAGGCGGTTAACTTCGTTACCGAAAAACGCAAAGCGTCAATCTCAGGCGTGCAGCGTCAGTTCCGCATCGGCTATAACCGCGCGGCGCGCATCATTGAGCAGATGGAAGCGCAGGGCATTGTGAGCGAGCAGGGGCATAACGGTAACCGCGAGGTGCTGGCTCCACCGCCGTTTGATTAACCTTCAGCGATTGCAAAGAAGGGTAAATCAGCCAAAATTAAGCATTTTCTTCTGTCGCCTGCCTTCGGGCAGGTCCAGAATAGAAGACGGAAACCCCATATCGGGAAGACGTATTTTAAGGAATAACAATGAAAAAAATCGCCATCGCCTGTGCATTACTCACCAGTTTTGTCGCCAGCAGCGTCTGGGCTGATGCGGCCAGCGACCTTAAAAGCCGACTGGATAAAGTAAGCAGCTTCCACGCCAGCTTCACGCAAAAAGTGACGGACGGCAGCGGCAACGCGGTGCAGGAAGGCCAGGGAGATTTGTGGGTAAAACGCCCAAATCTGTTCAACTGGCACATGACCCAGCCGGATGAGAGTATCCTCGTGTCTGACGGCAAAACCTTATGGTTCTTCAACCCGTTCGTTGAGCAGGCAACGGCGACCTGGCTGAAAGATGCCACCAGCAATACGCCGTTTATGCTGATTGCTCGTAACCAGTCCAGCGACTGGCAGCAGTACAATATTAAACAGACTGGTGACGAGTTTGTCCTGACGCCGAAAGGCAGTAACGGCAACCTGAAGCAGTTCACCATTAACGTAAGCACCAACGGTACGATTAATCAGTTCGGCGCGGTTGAGCAGGACGATCAGCGCAGCAGCTACCAGCTCAAGTCTCAGCAGAACGGCGCCGTTGATGCATCGAAATTTACCTTTACCCCGCCGCAGGGTGTAACGGTGGACGATCAACGCAATAAGTAAGAGGCGTGAGTGGGCAATCTGTCGCTCGATTTTTCAGATAACGCGTTTCAACCTTTGGCCGCTCGTATGCGGCCAGAAAATTTAGCGCAGTATATCGGCCAGCAACATCTGCTGGCTGCCGGTAAGCCATTACCGCGCGCCATTGAGGCCGGGCATCTTCACTCCATGATCCTCTGGGGCCCCCCTGGCACCGGCAAGACTACGCTTGCAGAAGTGATCGCCCGCTATGCCAACGCGGACGTCGAACGTATCTCGGCGGTCACCTCCGGCGTGAAAGAGATCCGTGAGGCGATCGAGCGAGCGCGGCAGAACCGCAATGCCGGGCGGCGTACCATCCTCTTCGTGGACGAAGTCCACCGCTTCAACAAGAGCCAGCAGGATGCCTTCCTGCCGCATATTGAAGACGGCACGATCTTCTTCATCGGTGCGACCACCGAAAACCCGTCGTTTGAACTGAACTCGGCGCTGCTTTCCCGCGCGCGCGTTTACCTGCTCAAATCGCTCACCACCGAGGATATCGAAAAGGTTCTCACCCAGGCGATGGACGACAAAGCGCGCGGCTACGGCGGGCAGGATATCGTTCTGCCTGACGACACGCGTCGTGCGATTGCCGAGCTGGTCAACGGTGATGCGCGGCGTGCGCTGAATACGCTGGAAATGATGGCCGATATGGCCGAAATCGACGATGCCGGGAAGCGGGTGCTGAAACCGGAACTGCTCACCGAAATTGCGGGGGAGCGCAGCGCGCGTTTCGATAACAAAGGCGACCGTTTTTACGACTTGATCTCGGCGCTGCATAAGTCCGTGCGCGGCAGCGCGCCGGATGCGGCGCTTTACTGGTACGCGCGCATTATCACTGCGGGCGGCGATCCTTTATATGTCGCGCGTCGCTGTCTGGCGATTGCGTCAGAAGATGTCGGCAATGCCGATCCTCGCGCCATGCAGGTCGCGCTGTCGGCCTGGGACTGCTTCACCCGCGTTGGACCCGCGGAAGGCGAACGAGCCATTGCGCAGGCAATTGTCTATCTGGCCTGTGCGCCGAAAAGTAATGCGGTTTATACCGCGTTTAAAGCGGCGATGTCCGATGCGCGTGAACGTCCGGACTACGATGTGCCGGTTCACCTGCGTAACGCGCCGACCAAACTGATGAAAGAGATGGGATATGGGCAGGAGTATCGTTACGCTCATGATGAACCCAATGCCTACGCTGCCGGGGAGGAATATTTCCCGCAGGAGATGGCACAAACGCGCTATTATCACCCCACAAACAGAGGTCTTGAAGGCAAGATTGGTGAAAAGCTCACCTGGCTCGCCGGACAGGATCAAAATAGCCCTATAAAACGCTACCGTTAGTTCAATCGTTGCGGTAATGTTGGCAATGTATCCTTGTGGCCGCAGGCTGTGGTCACATTTTCCTATTTTAATTCGATAAGCACAGGATAAGCATGCTCGATCCCAATCTGCTGCGTAATGAGCCAGACGCAGTCGCTGAAAAACTGGCACGCCGGGGCTTTAAGCTGGATGTAGATAAGCTGCGCGCTCTCGAAGAGCGTCGTAAAGTTCTGCAGGTACAAACTGAAAATCTGCAGGCAGAGCGTAACTCTCGATCGAAATCCATCGGCCAGGCGAAAGCGCGCGGGGAAGATATTGAGCCATTACGCCTGGAAGTGAACAAACTGGGTGAAGAACTGGATCAGGCAAAAGCTGAGCTGGACGTTCTTCAGGCCGAGATTCGTGATATTGCCCTGGCTATCCCGAATATTCCTGACGACAGCGTGCCTGTCGGCAAAGATGAAAACGACAACGTTGAAGTGAAACGCTGGGGTACGCCTCGTGAGTTTGACTTCGAAGTGCGCGATCACGTGACGCTGGGCGAAATGCACGCGGGCCTGGACTTTGCGGCAGCGGTTAAGCTGACCGGCTCCCGTTTTGTGGTGATGAAAGGCCAGATTGCCCATCTGCACCGCGCGCTGGCGCAGTTCATGCTGGATCTTCACACCGAGCAGCATGGCTACAGCGAAACCTACGTGCCGTATCTGGTCAACCACGATACGCTGTACGGTACGGGCCAGCTGCCGAAATTTGCCGGCGACCTGTTCCATACCCGTCCGCTGGACGAGGAAGCAGACAGCAGCAACTACGCGCTGATCCCAACCGCTGAAGTGCCGCTGACTAACCTCGTGCGTGATGAGATCATCGATGAAGACGACCTGCCAATTAAGCTGACGGCACACTCTCCGTGCTTCCGTTCTGAAGCAGGTTCTTACGGTCGCGACACGCGCGGTCTGATCCGTATGCACCAGTTCGACAAAGTTGAGATGGTGCAGATCGTCCGTCCTGAAGAATCCATGGACGCGCTGGAAGAGATGACCGGCCACGCTGAAAAAGTGCTGGAGCTGCTGGGTCTGCCATACCGTCGTATGGCGCTGTGCACCGGTGATATGGGCTTTGGTGCCTGCAAAACCTTCGATCTGGAAGTGTGGGTGCCTGCGCAGAATACTTACCGTGAAATCTCCTCCTGCTCTAACGTCTGGGATTTCCAGGCGCGCCGCATGCAGGCACGCTGCCGCAGCAAATCTGATAAGAAAACCCGTCTGGTGCATACCCTGAACGGTTCTGGCCTGGCTGTGGGCCGTACCCTGGTTGCCGTGCTGGAAAACTATCAGCAGGCAGACGGTCGTATCGAGATCCCTGAAGTGCTGCGTCCATATATGAAAGGCCAGCAGTACATCGGCTAATAATTTGTCTTAAAACAAAAAAGCGCCTCAGGGCGCTTTTTTTATGCCTTTGGTTTGATACGACGCAATAACCTCTCCCTCTAAAGTAGTAATACTCCTTCGAATGAAAGTCAGCATAAAAAGCTGATTACGTAAAAATTCGTTGTATATAAAACTACATAGCGGTTTTGTGCCGCCACTCTTTTCTTTGTGAGCAACCAAAGTGAGTCTCTATGAAAATCAACGCGCCTGAAGCATTAATGGCTGCCGAGGTCACTCGCCGTGGGTTGATGAAAACCACGGCAATAGGCGGCCTGGCCGTAGCCAGCAGCGCCTTCACGCTTCCTTTTACCCGACTGGCCTCAGCGGCGGATGCACTATCCCCAGCCTCAGCTCCGGAAAAAGTGGTGTGGAGTGCCTGTACCGTAAACTGCGGTAGCCGTTGTCCGCTGCGTATGCATGTGGTGGATGGCGAAATTAAATATGTCGAAACCGACAATACCGGGGACGATAACTATGAAGGGTTACATCAGGTTCGCGCCTGTTTGCGCGGCCGATCAATGCGTCGTCGCGTGTATAATCCGGACCGCCTGAAATATCCGATGAAGCGCGTCGGTAAGCGTGGCGAAGGGAAGTTCGAGCGAATTAGCTGGGATGAAGCCTACGATATTATCGCCACCAATATGCAGCGCCTTATCAAAGAGTACGGCAACGAATCCATCTACCTGAACTACGGCACCGGGACGCTCGGCGGTACGCTGACCCGCTCCTGGCCACCGGGTAAAACGCTGGTGGCACGCCTGATGAACTGCTGTGGCGGTTATCTCAATCACTATGGTGACTACTCATCGGCGCAGATTGCTGCGGGACTCAACTACACCTACGGCGGCTGGGCGGACGGCAACAGCCCATCTGATATCGAAAACAGTAAGCTGGTGGTGTTGTTCGGTAATAATCCGGGCGAAACCCGCATGAGCGGCGGCGGGGTAACCTATTACCTCGAACAGGCCCGCGCCAAATCCAATGCCCGCATGATCATCATCGACCCACGCTATACCGACACCGGCGCCGGACGTGAAGACGAGTGGATCCCAATCCGTCCGGGTACCGATGCAGCGCTGGTCTCCGCGCTGGCGTGGGTGATGATCACCGAAAACCTCGTCGATCAGCCTTTCCTGGATAAATACTGCGTCGGCTATGACGAGAAAACCCTGCCAGCCAGCGCACCGTCAAACGGTCACTACAAGGCGTATATTCTCGGACAGGGCAGCGACGGCGTGGCGAAAACGCCGGAGTGGGCGTCCACCATCACCGGTATTCCGGCCGAGCGTATCGTTCAGCTGGCGCGTGAGATTGGCTCAGCCAAACCAGCCTACATTAGCCAGGGCTGGGGCCCGCAGCGTCATGCGAACGGTGAAATTGCGACCCGTGCCATTTCCATGCTCTCCATTCTGACCGGCAACGTCGGTATTCACGGCGGTAACACCGGCGCGCGTGAAGGCTCATATGAAGTGCCGTTTGAACGTATGCCAACGCTGGATAACCCGGTTCAAACCAGCATCTCCATGTTTATGTGGACCGATGCGATTGAACGTGGCCCGGAAATGACCGCCCTGCGCGACGGCGTGCGCGGTAAGGACAAGCTGGACGTGCCGATCAAGATGATCTGGAACTACGCCGGCAACTGTCTCATCAACCAGCACTCTGAAATCAACCGCACCCATGAAATCCTGCAGGACGACAAGAAGTGCGAGATGATTGTGGTGATCGACTGCCACATGACCTCCTCGGCAAAATATGCCGATATCCTGCTGCCGGACTGCACCGCCTCTGAGCAGATGGATTTCGCGCTGGACGCCTCCTGCGGCAACATGTCCTACGTGATCTTTACCGACCAGGCGATTAAACCGCGCTTCGAGTGCAAAACCATTTATGAGATGACCTCTGAGCTGGCGAAACGTCTTGGCGTTGAGCAGCAGTTTACCGAGGGGCGTACTCAGGAAGGGTGGATGCGCCATCTTCATGAACTCTCCCGTAAGGCGATCCCAGACCTCCCTGACTTTGATACCTTCCGCAAGCAGGGTATGTACAAACAGCGCGATCCGGAAGGGCACCACGTGGCTTACAAAGCGTTCCGTGAAGATCCGCAGGCGAATCCGCTGACCACGCCGTCGGGCAAAATCGAAATCTACTCCGAAGAGCTGGCAAAAATCGCGTCGACCTGGGAGCTGCCGGAAGGGGACGTTATCGATCCGCTGCCGATCTACACGCCGGGTTTCGAAAACTACAACGATCCGCTGACGGCGAAATTCCCGCTGCAGCTGACCGGTTTCCACTACAAAGCGCGCGTGCACTCCACCTACGGTAACGTCGACGTACTCAAGGCCGCCTGCCGTCAGGAGATGTGGATCAACCCGATGGATGCCAAAGCGCGAGGCATCAGCAATGGCGATCGCGTGCGTATCTTCAACGGTCGCGGCGAGGTGCATATTGAAGCTAAGGTGACGCCGCGCATGATGCCAGGCGTAGTGGCGCTGGGAGAAGGGGCCTGGTACAGCCCTGATGCCAACCGCATCGACCAGGCGGGCAGTATTAACGTACTGACCACGCAGCGTCCGTCGCCGCTGGCGAAGGGCAACCCATCCCACACAAACCTTGTCCAGGTTGAAAAGGTTTAAGGAGTAGCCGATGACAACCCAGTATGGATTTTTTATTGATTCCAGCCGTTGCACCGGGTGCAAAACCTGCGAGCTGGCCTGTAAAGATTACAAAGACCTGACTCCTGACGTCAGCTTCCGCCGCATCTACGAATACGCCGGGGGCGACTGGCAGGAAGATAACGGCGTCTGGCATCAGAACGTCTTTGCCTATTACCTGTCGATTGCCTGCAACCACTGTGAAGATCCGGCCTGCACCAAGGTCTGCCCGAGCGGGGCAATGCACAAGCGTGAAGACGGCTTTGTGGTGGTGGATGAAGATGTCTGTATCGGCTGCCGGTACTGCCACATGGCGTGCCCGTACGGTGCGCCGCAGTACAACGCCGCCAAAGGTCATATGACCAAATGCGACGGTTGCCACACCCGCGTGGCGGATGGCAAAAAGCCGATTTGCGTTGAGTCCTGCCCGCTGCGCGCGCTGGACTTCGGCCCGATTGAAGAGCTGCGTCAAAAACACGGTCAGCTTGCCGCAGTGGCACCGCTGCCGTCTGCGCACTTCACGAAGCCGAGCATTGTGATTAAACCTAACGCCAACAGCCGTCCTACAGGTGACACTACCGGCTACCTGGCAAATCCGAAGGAGGTGTGAGATGGGAAGTGGATGGCATGAATGGCCGCTGATGATCTTCACGGTCTTTGGTCAGTGCGTGGCGGGCGGTTTCATTGTGCTCGCGCTGGCGCTGTTGAAGGGGAATCTCAACGCTGAACAGCAGCAGCGTCTGGTGTTGAGCATGTTTGGCCTGTGGGTGCTGATGGGGATTGGGTTTATCGCCTCTACGCTGCACCTGGGTTCGCCGATGCGCGCGTTTAACTCTCTGAACCGCGTGGGGGCCTCATCCCTTAGTAACGAGATTGCCAGCGGGGCAATTTTCTTTGCCGTCGGTGGGCTGGGCTGGCTGCTGGCCGCTTTGAAGAAATTGCCTGCGGGTCTGCGCAGCCTGTGGCTGATCGTGACCATGGTTCTGGGCGTGGTGTTCGTGTGGATGATGGTGCGCGTCTATAACACCATCGATACTGTTCCAACCTGGTACAGCGTCTGGACGCCGATGAGCTTCTTCCTGACGATGTTCATCGGCGGGCCGCTGCTGGGCTACCTGCTGCTGCGCGTGGCGGGCGTAGACGGGTGGGCAATGCGTTTGCTGCCGGCTGTTTCGCTGCTGGCGCTGGTGGTGAGTGCGATGGTTGCTCTGATGCAGGGGGCAGAACTGGCAACCATTCACAGCTCTATTCAGCAGGCTTCTGCCCTGGTGCCGGACTACGGTGCGCTGATGGCCTGGCGTATCGTTCTTCTGGTCGCTGCGTTGGTATTCTGGATTGCCCCGCAGCTCAAAGGCTATCAGCCCGCGCTGCCTTTGCTGTCACTGGCCTTTGTGCTGGTCCTGGCGGGTGAACTGATTGGCCGCGGCGTGTTCTACGGGTTGCATATGACCGTAGGTATGGCTATCGCCAGTTAACGTTGCATTTCGTTATATCAAGCCGGGCCTGAGTGCCCGGCTTTTTCTTTTTTCGATCATGAAATTTTTCGACTGTCGTTTTGTTTTAATTTTGTCCATTAATAAATAAAAACAGATACATAATTAATATCTATAGCAGGCGTGGCATTAGCAGGATAAGTTTTTTAAATCGACAGGGAACATATTGTGCGAGGCGGCTAAATCAGTGGATTGACTTTGTTTTTGCCAGTGGCATGATGCGCACGAAATCTGAACTTCCTCACGGTTTTTAATCCATGACCACCTATACCCGGCCAGTGCTTCTGTTGCTCTGTGGCCTGCTTCTGCTGACCCTGGCGATCGCAGTGTTAAACACGCTCGTCCCGCTGTGGCTCGCCCATGAAAACTTACCGACCTGGCAGGTGGGTATGGTCAGCTCGTCCTTTTTTACCGGCAACCTGCTGGGTACGCTGGTGACAGGGAGCCTGATTAAGCGCTTTGGCTTTAACCGCAGCTATTATCTGGCTTCGCTGATTTTCGCCGCCGGGTGTGCTGGGCTGGGCCTGATGGTCGGCTTCTGGAGCTGGATGGCATGGCGCTTTATCGCAGGTGTAGGCTGCGCGATGATTTGGGTGGTGGTTGAAAGTGCGCTGATGTGCAGCGGCACCTCCCGCAACCGTGGACGCCTGCTGGCGGCCTATATGATGGTTTATTACGTCGGCACCGTGCTGGGTCAACTGATGGTCAGCAAGCTGCCAACCGATCTGATGAGCGTTCTGCCGTGGGTAACGGGCATGGTGCTGGCCGCGATCCTGCCGCTGCTCTTCACGCGCATTGTGAACCAGAACAGCGAGCATCAGGAAGCGACCCACGTCTGGCCGATGCTCAGACTCCGTCAGGCGCGCCTGGGCGTTAACGGCTGCATTATCTCGGGGATTGTACTGGGCTCGCTCTACGGCCTGATGCCGCTCTATCTGAATCATCAGGGCGTCAGCGATTCCGGAATTGGCTTCTGGATGGCGGTGATGGTGAGTGCGGGGATCGTCGGGCAGTGGCCGATTGGCCGCCTGGCGGACCGCTTCGGTCGTCTGCTGGTGCTGCGCGTGCAGGTCTTCGTGGTCATCATGGGATGCCTTGCCATGCTCAGCAACGCCGCTATGGCGCCTGCGCTGTTTATTCTCGGGGCTGCCGGCTTTACGCTCTATCCGGTCGCGATGGCCTGGGCCTGTGAGAAAGTTGAACATCATCAGCTGGTGGCAATGAACCAGGCGCTGTTACTGAGCTATACCATTGGCAGTTTATTAGGGCCGACGTTTACCGCGATGCTGATGCAGAATTACTCTGATAATTTATTGTTTATCATGATCGCCAGCGTATCGTTTATTTATCTCTTAATGCTGCTGCGCAAAGTGGGCGAACACCCAACGCCTGTGGCTCATGCCTGATTAATTAAAAGCCTGTCGATGACAGGCTTTTTTGTCCCTGTCACAACTAAGAGTTTTACTTATTGTTTGTTTATTACGCCAGGCGATAATTCATGTGAGTCCTACCACTATAAGGCAGCAATCATGTCTATTCGTCGTTTTTCCGCTACCGCACTTGCCGTAGTGTTGTCTTTAACGTTTGCAACGGCTCCGGTCATGGCTAATCCTGGTAACGGGAATGGCGGTGGTCACGGAAACGGTGGCGGGCAAGGTAATGGCGGTAATCATGGTAACGGGAATTCTGGTAACCATGGCAATAAGCAAAATAACGGCCAGGATAACCCTGGGAAATCGGATAAAAGTTTTAAAAGCAGTAAAGATGTCGGTAACGATGTCGACGCTCGCGTGAGCTTCGATCATGCCCGCCATCTGGCGCTGAATTATGGCTTAACGGGCTATGACTCTCTGCCTCCAGGTATCGCGAAAAACCTGGCGCGCGGTAAGCCGTTGCCTCCGGGCATTGCGAAGAAAACCGTGCCGGCCTCAATGCTGGGCCAGCTTCCTTCCTACCCGGGCTATGAATGGCGCGTGGTCGGAGATGACCTGGTCTTAATTGCGCTGAGTACAGCCATTGTGACCTCCGTTATTAACGGCGTCTTTAAATAGAATATAAAAAGGCCCGGTTCTCACCGGGCCTTTTCTTTAATACATCACCTTGTGGCCGTACTGTTCAAGAATACCTTTGACGCGTTCCATCGTCTCTTTCTTCGGCGGCTTCACGCCATCGAGTTTGTACTCTTCGCCCATTGCCACCCATTTATGTTTACCCAGCTCGTGATAGGGCAGAAGCTCAATTTTCTCGACGTTGCCCATGTCGCGGGTAAATTCACCCAGGCGGTGCGCGGAGTCGTCATCATCTGACCAGCCGGGAACCACCACGTAGCGGATCCAGGTTTTGATGCCTTTATCGGCAATGTATTTGGCGAATTCCAGCGTGCGGTGGTTTGAGACGCCAACGAGGTTCTGGTGGATCTCATCGTTCATCTGTTTGAGATCGAGCATGACCAGATCGGTCACTTCAAGCAGCTCGTCGATAACCGGATCGTAGCGGCGTACAAAGCCGTTGGTGTCGAGGCAGGTATGAATGCCTTCTTTATGGCAGGCGCGGAACCAGTCGCGGACAAATTCAGCCTGCAGAATGGCTTCACCGCCGGATGCGGTGACGCCGCCGCCGGACGCGTTCATAAAGTGGCGGTAGGTCACCACCTCTTTCATCAAGTCTTCAACGGTAACTTCTTTACCGCCGTGCGTATCCCAGGTATCACGGTTATGGCAGTACAGGCAGCGCATCAGGCAGCCCTGGAAAAAGGTGATAAAGCGGATACCCGGGCCATCGACGGTGCCACAGGATTCAAAGGAGTGAATACGACCAATAGTTGACATTGCGGTGATATCTCCATCATCGGCCCGTCCCGGGCCTGTGTATGCACAGCTCAAAGCCGGCTGTGTTAAGTCTGTTTTGGCTGTTATCCATTCAGTATAGATAGCGGACAAAAGAGACTGAGGTGGAGAGGGTGCTAAAAAGGCCCCACTGACGTGGAGCCTTTATTGTACGCTTGTTAACGCGTGATTTCAGTCAATTCCACTTACATGGACTGAGTAAAAGTACGGGTGATAACGTCCTGCTGCTGTTCTTTAGTCAGGGAGTTAAAACGTACTGCGTAGCCAGATACGCGGATGGTCAGCTGAGGATATTTCTCAGGGTGTTCCATCGCGTCGAGCAGCATTTCACGGTTCATGACGTTCACGTTCAGGTGCTGACCACCTTCGATGGACGCTTCGTGGTGGAAGTAACCATCCATCAGACCCGCGAGGTTAGTTTTACGCACTTCGTCGTCTTTACCCAGCGCGTTTGGCACGATAGAGAAGGTGTAAGAGATACCATCTTTCGCGTAAGCAAACGGCAGTTTAGCAACGGAAGTCAGAGAGGCAACCGCACCTTTCTGGTCACGACCGTGCATTGGGTTCGCACCTGGGCCGAATGGCGCGCCAGCACGACGACCGTCTGGGGTGTTACCGGTTTTCTTACCATACACAACGTTAGAGGTGATGGTCAGAACAGACTGAGTCGGGATAGCGTTACGGTAGGTAGTCAGTTTCTGAATTTTCTTCATGAAACGTTCTACCAGGTCAACCGCCATGTCATCAACGCGAGAGTCGTTGTTACCAAACTGCGGATATTCGCCTTCGATTTCGAAGTCGATAGCCAGACCGTCTTCATCACGAATTGGCTTAACTTTCGCATATTTGATTGCAGACAGGGAGTCAGCTGCAACGGACAGACCAGCGATACCACACGCCATGGTGCGGATAACGTCACGGTCATGCAGCGCCATCAGAGAGGCTTCGTAGCTGTACTTGTCGTGCATGTAGTGGATAACGTTCAGCGCAGTGACGTACTGTTTCGCCAGCCAGTCCATGAAGTGATCCATGCGGTCCATCACTTCGTCGAAGTTCAGAACGTCGCCTTTGATCGGTTCAGACTTAGGACCAACCTGCATTTTCAGTTTTTCATCAACGCCGCCGTTGATTGCGTACAGCATGGTTTTCGCCAGGTTTGCACGCGCACCGAAGAACTGCATTTGCTTACCAACAACCATTGGGCTTACGCAGCAAGCGATAGCGTAATCGTCGTTGTTGAAGTCCGGACGCATCAGGTCATCGTTCTCGTACTGCAGAGAAGAGGTGTCGATGGACACTTTAGCCGCGAATTTCTTGAAGTTCAGAGGCAGTTTTTCAGACCACAGAACGGTGATGTTCGGCTCCGGAGAAGGACCCATGGTGTACAGGGTGTTCAGGAAGCGGAAGCTGTTTTTGGTTACCAGAGTACGGCCGTCAACGCCCATACCGCCGATGGATTCAGTTGCCCAGATTGGGTCACCGGAGAACAGCTCATCGTATTCAGGCGTACGCAGGAAGCGAACCATACGCAGTTTCATGACCAGGTGGTCAATCATTTCCTGAGCGTCTTGCTCGGTGATTTTGCCTGCTTTCAGGTCACGTTCGATGTAAGCATCCAGGAAGGTGGATACGCGACCGAAGGACATCGCTGCACCGTTCTGAGACTTAACTGCTGCCAGGTAGCCGAAGTAGGTCCACTGGATAGCTTCCTGAGCGTTGGTCGCAGGACCAGAGATATCGCAGCCGTATTTAGCCGCCATCTCTTTGATCTGACCCAGCGCGCGGTGCTGTTCAGCGATCTCTTCACGCAGACGGATAGTCGCTTCCAGGTTTACGCCGTTTTCCAGATCGGACTGCAGGGAAACAAACTGCGCGTACTTGTCTTTCATCAGGAAGTCGATACCGTACAGCGCAACGCGACGGTAGTCACCGATGATACGGCCACGGCCATACGCATCTGGCAGACCAGTCAGAACGCCAGATTTACGGCAGTTCAGAATGTCTTTGGTGTAAACATCGAATACGCCCTGGTTGTGGGTTTTGCGGTATTCGGTGAAGATTTTTTTCAGCATTGGGTCCAGCTCGCGGTTATACGCTTTGCAGGAACCTTCAACCATTTTGATACCACCGAACGGGATGATTGCGCGTTTCAGTGGTGCTTCAGTCTGCAGACCAACGATTTTCTCAAGGGCTTTGTTGATGTAGCCAGCATCGTGAGAAGTGATGGTGGAAGCAACGGAGGTGTCAAAATCAACTGGCGCGTGAGTGCGGTTTTCCAGTTTAACGCCTTCCATTACGCTGTCCCACAGCTTGGTGGTCGCGTCAGTTGCGCCAGCCAGGAAGGATTCGTCACCTTCATACGGTGTATAGTTTTTCTGAATGAAGTCACGTACGTTTACTTCATTCTGCCAGTCACCTTTCGCAAAACCTTCCCAGGCTGTGGCTAACTTTTCATTAAGCTCGGACATGTAACACCTACCTTCTTAAGTGGATTTTTTATTTACTGCCTGAGAAAACCATCAATGATGATCGTCGCCACGCAGGTAAATGACCCAGTATGTCAACCCAACTAACAGACCCCCACCGATAATGTTCCCGATAGTGACAGGGATCAGGTTATCAGTAATGAAATTCATAATAGTCAGGTGAGAGAAACTTTCCGGGGATGAACCAACTGCGGTCCAGAACTCCGGGCTCGCAAAGTCGCGGATGACAATGCCCATTGGGATCATGAACATATTCGCGATACTGTGCTCAAAGCCGCTGGCAACAAACATCGCAACCGGCAGAACCATAATTAAGGCTTTGTCCATCAGGCTACGACCCGAGTAGCTCATCCATACAGCCAGGCAGACCATCAGGTTAGCGAGGATGCCGAGAGCAACGGCTTCGATAAATGTGTGGTGCATTTTGTGGTCGGCGGTTTGCAGGACGTTAAGGCCCCAGCCACCGTTGGCGGTCATGTACTCGCCAGAAAGCCACATCAACAAAACAAAGAGCAGACAGCCAACCAGGTTACCCACATAGACGTTAAGCCAGTTACGTGCCAGCTGACCCCAGGTAATTCTTCCGCTGGCCTTTGCCACGACAATCAGCACCGTTGAGGTGAAGAGGTCGGCGCCGCAGATGACGCAGAGAATCAGACCCAGTGAGAAGCAAATGCCGCCAATCAGTTTGGCCATGCCGAAAGGCATTCCGGCAGTACCGGTGGTGGCGGTGATGTAGAAGACGAAAGCGATAGAGATGAACACACCAGCCGTGATCGCCAGATAGAACGTCTTCATCGGGTGTTTCGTTGCTTTATAGACACCCGCTTCTTCGGCAACTTTGGCCATCGCAGCAGGGAGTAAAAGATCAAAAGGGTTGTCAGCTTTCACACTAACTCTCTCTTTATTAAGTCGGCGACGAGATACTAACAAAGCATTATAGAAGAGAAATTGATATAGATCATATCTCGCCTGGCTTATAGGCCCGCAGTGTGTATGGTTTTACAACAAATGCGGAGTAAGTAATTGATTATCCGTATAAAAATAAATTTTAAAAGTTATGAAAAGAGTTGAATTTTTTCGTTCGGCCACCCCTGACGCAGTTAATTAATATGGAGTATTTACCATAAAAAGTAACAGTAAAGCCCAGGTAAATATTATTATATTTACCCATGTTTAACTTTATTATTACAATCAACAGTCATTGCCGAAGAAAATAAAAAACGGGGCAATGAAATTGCCCCGTAATATAGCCCAGACGATTGAATACGCCTACTGCTGGTAATGTTATCTGCGCTTATTTTAACCAGTAAGCGGCTTTTGCTTTCTGCAGCTTTTCGTAGGCCTTCAGCAGCGATTGATGCGCCGGGAAGGCTTTCAGATCGCTATCAACAGCCTGCAGGCCATAGAACGGCGCTTCGCCGCTCAGAGCCGCGCTGGCTGCTTCTACGGCCTCAGCTCCGTACATACGTACGAAAGCATTCAGGTATTGCAGCGGCTCGCGGTCCTCTTCCTGGGCCAGCAGCAACAGGGTTTGCAGGCAGCGGTAATAATTGGTGCGTTCGGCAGAGAAGACAGACTGGTTGAATTCCATGGTCCACTCGGTCCAGGCCAGGGCCTGATCCAAATCGCCACCCGCCAGGGCCAGCATCGCTTTCAGCTCACCGATGCGCAGGGTATACCAGCCGTTGTCTTTACCGGTCGCCAGGCCCAGCAGTTCGCGTACGCGGGTGAAGTCATCGTGGCCTTCTTCGTCCAGTTGGGCGATCAGGTTCAGATAATCTTCTTTCTCCCAATCGCTGCCCGGCAGAGCCAGCAGCGTTTCGCGCAGATGGGCACCCATGCTGTTGTTCGCCAGCCACAGATCTTCAGCCGGGTAGATGTCGGACATGCCCGGAACGATAATGCGGCACGCGTAGACGCCAAGATGTTCGTAGTCGGCAATGTAGACTTCCTGATCTTCCGCGTTGAAGATAGCCATCAGCGTGGCGAACTCTTCTTCCGTGGTACCGGCAAAGCTCCAGTCCACGAACGGATAGTCGGCGTCCTGCTTGAACATATCCCAGGAAATTAAACCGCTGGAGTCAATGAAGTGGGTTTCAAGGTTGGTATGCTCGGCCACTTCTTCATCGTCAAACGTTGGCGGAGTGAAGACGTCGAGATCTTTCAGGCTACGGCCCTGCAGCAGCTCGGTAACGGTACGCTCCAGCGCCACGCCGAAGTCAGGGTGCGCCCCGAAGGAGGCGAAGCAGGTGCCGTTGGCCGGGTTAAACAGCACCACGCAGATAACCGGATACTTGCCGCCCAGAGAGCCGTCATAGGCAAAGATTGGGAAACCTTCTGCTTCGAGCTTAGCGATGGACTCCACTACGCCCGGGTAGCGCGCCAGCACGTCTGCCGGAATTTCAGGCAGGCTGATGGATTCGGCAATAATGCGGTTTTTGATGTGACGCTCGAAGACTTCAGACAGACCCTGCACGCGCGCTTCATTGCGGGTGTTACCGGCGGACATGCCGTTAGACACATACAGGTTGCCGACGATGTTCATCGGAATATACACGGTCTGCTCATCAGACTGACGGGTGAACGGCAGGGCGCAGATCCCACGGTCTTCATTGCCAGACTGCAGATCGATCAGCATGCTGGCGGTCAGTTCGTTTTCCGGATCGTAGAAAGCACGCAGGCGCGCGTCGAGAATACCTTCCGGCAGCTCGTCATCTTCGGTCAGCGGGAACCATTTTTCATTTGGATAATGAACGAACGGGCCGTTAGCGATGGTTTCGCCCAGCCAGAAGTCAGCGAAGAAATAGTTGGTGGACAGACGCTCAAAATACTCACCCAGCGCAGAGGCCAGTGCCGCTTTTTTTGTCGCGCCTTTACCGTTGGTAAAGCACAGGGCACAGTCTTTATCGCGAATATGCACGGACCAGACATGAGGCACCGGATTGAGCCAGGAGGCTTCTTCGATGTTAAAACCCAGGTCGGTCAGTTTCTGCTGGAAGCGAGCGATGGAGTCTTCCAGAGCGGCGTCTTTGCCGGGGATAAACGTTTGAGTCATGGCGTTCACTTTTATCGTACGTAAAGCGCGCAATGATACGGGTTTTGCGTGACGGGTGCTATCTTCGGCGAAAATAAAAGGCTGGGCTATGCTTAGTGGCAGTAACTGACTGTTAAGGCATAGAAAAATGAAAGCATTTGATCTCCAGCGGATGGCGTTTGATAAAGTTCCTCCTG
Source organism: Enterobacter sp. CGMCC 5087 (assembly GCF_003144775.1). Lineage (NCBI taxonomy): Bacteria > Pseudomonadati > Pseudomonadota > Gammaproteobacteria > Enterobacterales > Enterobacteriaceae > Enterobacter > Enterobacter sp. CGMCC 5087. The sequence goes on from NZ_QFXN01000221.1 coordinate 107,643, forward strand.
AATTTCTGGGCGAAGTGGCGCTGCGCAGCCTGTATACCTTCGTCCTCGTCTTCCTGTTTCTTAAAATCACCGGCCGCCGCGGCGTGCGGCAGATGTCGCTCTTTGAGGTATTGATCATCCTGACGCTGGGCTCGGCGGCGGGTGACGTCGCCTTTTATGATGACGTGCCGATGGTGCCGGTGTTTATCGTTTTTGTCTCACTGGCGCTACTTTACCGTCTTGTCATGTGGCTGATGTCGAAAAGCGAAAAGCTGGAAGATCTGCTTGAAGGGAAGCCGGTCGTTATCGTCGAGGACGGACAGCTGGCCTGGGAAAATGTACAAAGCGCCAATATGACCGAGTTTGAGTTCTTTATGGAGCTTCGCCTTAACAGCGTTGAACAGCTCGGGCAGGTGCGTCTGGCGATCATGGAAACCAACGGGCAGATCAGCATCTATTACTATTCTGACGACGAGGTGAAGCCGGGACTGTGTATCCTGCCGGATATGCTGATCGAGCGTTTCAGAACGGTACCTGAATCCGGCGAGTATGCTTGCGTAAGATGTAGCCATGTTGTCGCGATGCAGCCGGGGGATCGCCAATTATGCCCCCGCTGTGCAAATCCGGAATGGACGAAGGTTAGCCGGGCCAAACGTATTACCTGACAGCCATTTTGTCGGTTTTGTCTTAGCGAGGCGGCAGATTGTTTTGTGTGACGCGGGGCACATTTCACGGGTCATAAGTTTTAGACATTGCGGCGCGTGTCACTGAATGATAAAACCGATATCCACAGTTATAACTTATGGCTTTTAGCGTGGTGAGGGGAAATGGCTCAAGTCTTTAATTTCAGTTCAGGTCCGGCAATGTTACCGGCAGACGTGCTTAAACAGGCTCAACAGGAACTCTGTGACTGGAACGGTCTCGGTACGTCGGTGATGGAAATCAGCCACCGTGGTAAAGAGTTTATTCAGGTGGCGGAAGAGGCAGAAAAGGATTTTCGCGATCTGCTGAATATTCCCTCGAACTACAAAGTATTGTTCTGTCACGGCGGTGGGCGCGGCCAGTTTGCGGGCGTTCCGCTGAATATTCTCGGTGATAAAACGACGGCTGACTACGTTGACGCGGGTTACTGGGCGGCAAGCGCGGTTAAAGAAGCGCATAAATACTGCACGCCGAATGTTATCGACGCCAAAGTGACCGTTGACGGTCTGCGTGCCGTGAAGCCAATGAGCGAGTGGCAGCTTTCCGGTAACGCAGCGTATCTGCACTATTGCCCGAACGAAACTATTGACGGGATTGCCATCGACGAGACGCCAAACTTCGGCAGCGATGTCGTGGTTGCCGCCGACTTCTCCTCCACCATTCTGTCTGCGCCAATTGATGTCAGCCGCTACGGCGTTATCTATGCGGGCGCGCAGAAAAATATCGGTCCAGCCGGTTTGACTATTGTCGTCGTGCGTGAGGACCTGCTGGGTAAAGCGCATAAATCCTGCCCGTCGATTCTCGATTACACCGTGCTGAACGATAACGATTCGATGTTCAACACCCCACCAACGTTTGCCTGGTATCTCTCCGGCCTGGTCTTCAAATGGCTGAAGCAAAACGGCGGCGTGGCACAGATGGACAAGGTGAATCAGCAGAAAGCTGAACTGCTGTACGGCGTAATCGACAAGAGCGATTTCTACCGCAACGATGTGGCGAAAGCGAACCGTTCCCGCATGAACGTGCCGTTCCAGCTGGCGGACAGCAGCCTGGACAAAGTGTTCCTGGAAGAGTCCTTCGCGGCAGGCCTGCATGCGCTCAAAGGTCACCGTGTCGTTGGCGGCATGCGTGCCTCCATCTATAACGCGATGCCGCTGGAAGGCGTTAAAGCCCTGACGGATTTCATGATCGACTTCGAACGTCGTCACGGTTAATTTGCTGTTTGTCACCCCCGCAGCGTCCCTGCGGGGTTTTTATTATGTTGAGTTGAGAGTTTAGTTTTCATGGAATCCCTGACGTTACAACCTATCGCGCGGGTAGATGGCACCATTAATCTGCCTGGTTCAAAAAGTGTCTCGAACCGCGCTCTGCTGCTGGCAGCTCTGGCAAACGGCACCACCGTCCTTACAAACCTGCTGGACAGCGATGACGTGCGCCATATGCTCAATGCGCTGAAAGCGTTGGGCGTTCATTACACTCTCTCCGACGATCGTACCCGCTGCGAAGTGACCGGCAACGGCGGCGCGCTGCGCTCGGGCGAAGAGCTTGAGCTGTTTCTGGGCAACGCGGGTACCGCGATGCGCCCGCTGGCGGCGGCCCTGTGTCTGGGTAGCAACAACATTGTGCTGACCGGCGAGCCGCGCATGAAAGAGCGTCCGATTGGTCACCTGGTGGATGCTCTGCGTCAGGGCGGCGCGCAGGTTGAGTATCTGGAGCAGGAAAACTATCCGCCACTGCGTCTGCGCGGCGGTTTTACCGGCGGTCACGTCGAGGTGGACGGCAGCGTCTCCAGCCAGTTCCTGACGGCCCTGCTGATGACCGCGCCGCTGGCACCGCAGGATACGGTTATTAGCATCAAGGGCGAACTGGTTTCTAAACCGTACATTGATATCACGCTGCACCTGATGAAAACCTTCGGCGTTGAGGTGGAAAACCAGTCTTATCAGCGCTTCGTGGTGCGCGGGGCGCAGCAGTACCAGTCTCCGGGCAACTACCTTGTTGAGGGTGATGCGTCATCCGCGTCCTACTTCCTGGCCGCGGGTGCGATTAAAGGCGGCACGGTAAAAGTGACCGGTATTGGCCGTAACAGCGTGCAGGGCGACATCCGTTTTGCGGACGTGCTGGAAAAAATGGGCGCCATTGTCACCTGGGGCGATGACTTCATCTCCTGTACCCACGGCGAGCTGAACGCCATCGACATGGACATGAACCATATCCCGGATGCGGCGATGACCATTGCCACGGCGGCGCTGTTTGCCAAAGGCACTACCACGCTGCGTAACATCTACAACTGGCGCGTAAAAGAGACGGACCGCCTGTTCGCGATGGCGACCGAACTGCGAAAAGTCGGTGCCGAGGTGGAAGAGGGCGAAGACTACATTCGCGTGACCCCTCCGGCAAAACTGCAGTTTGCGGAAATCGGCACCTACAACGATCACCGCATGGCGATGTGCTTCTCGCTGGTGGCGCTGTCAGACACGCCAGTCACCATTCTTGACCCGAAATGTACGGCGAAAACGTTCCCGGACTACTTCGAACAGCTGGCACGCATTAGTACGCTGGGCTGATAACGTATTGCCGCATCGTCCGATGCGGCATTTCCTTACTCTTCATTACGAACACCTCCGCTCATTTCTTCTACACTCTGCTTCAATCATTCCGTAATTTGCACGCAAAGGTAACAGTTGCGCACGTTGGCGCGTATAATGCGCGGCGTTCATGTAAACGGTATGCCTTATTTAAGGAGAAAAAGATGACGGCAGTTGCCCCGGTAATCACCATTGATGGGCCGAGTGGCGCAGGGAAAGGTACTCTGTGCAAAGCGATGGCGGAAGCATTGCAATGGCATCTTTTAGATTCGGGAGCAATCTATCGCGTGCTGGCGCTGGCCGCGCTGCATCACCATGTGGATGTCGCGTCTGAAGAAGCGCTAGTTCCGCTGGCTGCGCATCTGGATGTGCGTTTCGTATCGACCGATGGCAACCTGGAAGTCATCCTTGAAGGGGAAGACGTGAGCGGCGAAATCCGTACGCAGGAAGTGGCTAATGCGGCCTCTCAGGTCGCGGCGTTCCCTCGCGTTCGAGAGGCGCTGTTACGTCGTCAGCGCGCGTTCCGTGAAGCCCCGGGGCTGATCGCTGACGGACGCGATATGGGAACGGTGGTATTCCCTGATGCGCCAGTGAAAATTTTCCTTGACGCCTCTTCGGAAGAACGTGCTCAACGCCGCATGCTTCAGTTGCAGGAAAAGGGGTTTAGTGTTAACTTTGATCGCCTTTTATCCGAGATAAAAGAGCGCGATGACCGCGATCGTAACCGCGCCGTCGCCCCACTTGTTCCTGCAGAAGATGCATTAGTTCTGGATTCAACCAGTTTAACTATTGAGCAAGTGATTGAAAAAGCGCTACAATATGCGCGCCAAAAACTGGCACTCGCGTAATCGCGACCGATTTAGTAGTACCCCCGCTGCAATGGATTGACGGCGGGTATGTGAAACAACCCCATCCGGCACGGAGCCAGGTGGACGTTAATATTAACCTGAAGATTAAACATGACTGAATCTTTTGCTCAACTGTTTGAAGAATCCTTAAAAGAAATCGAAACCCGCCCGGGTTCCATCGTTCGCGGTGTTGTTGTTGCTATCGACAAAGACGTCGTACTGGTTGACGCCGGTCTGAAATCTGAGTCCGCCATTCCGGCAGAGCAGTTCAAAAACGCCCAGGGCGAGCTGGAAATCCAGGTTGGTGACGAAGTTGACGTTGCTCTGGACGCAGTAGAAGACGGCTTCGGTGAAACCCTGCTTTCTCGTGAGAAAGCTAAACGTCACGAAGCATGGATCACGCTGGAAAAAGCTTACGAAGAAGCTGAAACTGTGGTCGGTGTTATCAACGGCAAAGTTAAAGGTGGCTTCACTGTTGAGCTGAATGGTATTCGTGCGTTCCTGCCAGGTTCTCTGGTAGACGTTCGTCCAGTTCGTGACACTCTGCACCTGGAAGGCAAAGAGCTTGAGTTCAAAGTAATCAAGCTGGACCAGAAGCGTAACAACGTTGTTGTTTCCCGTCGTGCCGTTATCGAATCCGAAAACAGCGCAGAACGCGATCAGCTTCTGGAAAACCTGCAGGAAGGCATGGAAGTCAAAGGTATCGTTAAGAACCTCACTGACTACGGCGCATTCGTTGACCTGGGCGGCGTTGATGGCCTGCTGCACATCACCGACATGGCGTGGAAACGCGTTAAGCACCCAAGCGAAATCGTGAACGTGGGCGACGAAATCACTGTTAAAGTGCTGAAGTTCGACCGCGAGCGTACTCGTGTATCCCTTGGCCTGAAACAGCTGGGCGAAGATCCATGGGTAGCTATCGCTAAGCGTTACCCAGAAGGTACTAAACTGACTGGTCGCGTAACCAACCTGACTGACTACGGCTGCTTCGTTGAAATCGAAGAAGGCGTTGAAGGTCTGGTACACGTTTCCGAAATGGACTGGACCAACAAAAACATCCACCCATCCAAAGTTGTTAACGTTGGTGATGTAGTGGAAGTGATGGTTCTGGATATCGACGAAGAACGTCGTCGTATCTCCCTGGGCCTGAAACAGTGCAAAAACAACCCATGGCAGCAGTTCGCGGAAACCCACAACAAGGGTGACCGTGTTGAAGGTAAAATCAAGTCTATTACTGACTTCGGTATCTTCATCGGCCTGGACGGCGGCATCGATGGCCTGGTTCACCTGTCTGACATCTCCTGGAACGTTGCAGGCGAAGAAGCAGTTCGTGAATACAAAAAAGGCGACGAAATCGCTGCAGTTGTTCTGCAGGTTGACGCAGAGCGTGAGCGTATCTCCCTGGGCGTTAAACAGCTCGCAGAAGATCCGTTCAACAACTGGGTTGCACTGAACAAGAAAGGCGCAATCGTAAACGGTAAAGTGACTGCAGTTGACGCTAAAGGCGCAACCGTAGAACTGGCTGACGGCGTTGAAGGTTACCTGCGCGCTTCTGAAGCTTCACGTGACCGCGTTGAAGATGCCACTCTGGTTCTGAACGTAGGCGACGACGTTGAAGCTAAGTTCACCGGTGTTGACCGTAAGAACCGTGCAATCAGCCTGTCTGTTCGTGCTAAAGACGAAGCTGATGAGAAAGATGCAATCGCAACTGTTAACAAACAGGAAGATGCAAACTTCTCTAACAACGCAATGGCTGAAGCTTTCAAAGCAGCTAAAGGCGAGTAATATCAGGTTCTCAGCATCATTTGCGCTGTTACGCATTTACAGCGGGAAGGATGAGGAGCAAACTTGACAGATTGCAGGATTCGTCCTGTAATCAATAACAAAGGGCGGCTACGGCCGCCCTTGTTTAATGAGCTGTTCAGCTAATTGGTTTGAAAGGAACCGGAGGAATCATGACCAAGTCAGAATTGATTGAAAGACTTGCCAGTCAGCAACCGCATATCCCTGCCAAGGCAGTGGAAGATGCCGTAAAAGAGATGCTGGAGCATATGGCCTCCACTCTTGCCCAGGGCGAGCGCATTGAAATCCGCGGTTTCGGTAGTTTTTCTCTGCACTATCGTGCTCCACGTACCGGGCGTAACCCGAAAACTGGCGATAAAGTCGAGCTGGAAGGCAAGTACGTTCCACACTTTAAGCCGGGTAAAGAACTGCGCGATCGCGCCAATATTTACGGCAACTGAGTTTAGCCAGCCGGTTAAACTGGGTTCGAAAGAAAGCACCTGCGGGTGCTTTTTTTGTCTCTGTCGCTTTCCTTCTGAAGGTGCCCCGCATTTTTCCGTTTCGTTTTCTGCAAACCGATAAAAACAGAACAGCGCGCGCTGTAAAACGTACTTTTCCCATCTGACAATTCGCTCTGCCTGATTAGATACTGCCCCTCTGAAACAGGGAGGTAGCAATGGGAATTCCCGCGCTTAGCGTCTGCGTCATTCTGGCAATAGCCCCGTTACTCTGGTTACCTGAACTGCCATCACGCCATACCGTGTGGATAATGATTGTTGGCGGGGTCGTGCTGGCCGCACGGCGAAACGTACGACTGAAGTATGCGGGTCTCACGCTGTTATTTTGCGTGTGGGGTGTTTTGGCTGCGAAGGAGAGCGTCTGGCCGATGCAGCATTTAACCACGGGGGCCGTGCAGGCTGAGGTAGCGATCACCGCCACAGATGGCGCAACGCAGCATCATGGAAACATTCTTAGCGTTGATGGCAAGCGCTGGTGGGCCTCTACCGGCGTAACGCTGTATGGCAATTATCTGCCACAGAAAGCGTGTGCCGGTCAGCGCTGGACCATGACGCTCAGGCTCAGACCTGTCCATGGCGAACTGAACGACGGCGGTTATGATTCCCAGCGTAGCGCCTTTGCACGCCATCAAACGCTGAGCGGACGCTTCACCCGTGCGGAACTCGTCGATGGACGCTGCAGCCTGCGAGCGCAATATCTCATGTCACTGCAAAACCGCCTTTCTGCTTACCGATGGGGGGCGGTTATACTCGGACTGGGAATGGGTGAACGTCTGGATGTGCCCCGGGAAATACAAGACCTGATGCGCGAAACCGGGACGCTGCATCTGATGGCGATTTCGGGACTGCATATCGCGCTGGCGGCATCCCTCGCCTGGTTACTCGCGCGTGGGCTACAGTTTTTATTACCCAGCCACCGTATCCACTGGCAAATGCCTCTCCTGGCCGGGTTATGCTTTGCCGCTTTCTACGCGTGGTTTACCGGTCTGCAACCTCCTGCGCTACGCACGGTCATCGCGCTTGCTGTGCTTGCAATGTTGCGGATCGCTGCCCGTCAGTGGTCTCCCTGGCAGGTGTGGGTCTGCTGTATGGCGGCGATCCTGATAAGCGATCCCTTAGCCATACTCTCGCAAAGTCTGCTCTTGTCTGCATTTGCCGTCGCCGCGCTGATTTTCTGGTTTCAGTGGCTGCCTCTTCCTGGCTGGCGCAGGGCACGACGTCTACGGCCTCTGCTGAACCTGATCTATCTGCAGGTCGGCATGCTGATGCTGCTGATGCCGCTACAGGTTCTGATTTTCCATGGATTCAGCATCTCCTCCCTGGTCGCGAATCTCTTTGCCGTTCCCCTGGTGACGTTTGTCTCCGTGCCGCTGATCCTGCTCGGCATGCTGCTTCATCTGCTGCCGCTGGCGGCACCGGAAAGCGTCGTCTGGTTCGCAGCCAATAAGTCACTTGCGGGGCTGTTCTGGCTCCTCATGCGCCTGCCTGACGGCTGGCAAAATGTCGACCAACGGTGGCAGTACATGACATTACTGCCCTGGCTTATCATCATTGGCTGGCGCTTTCGTGCCTGGAAAACCCTTCCCGCAGTTTGTCTTGCAGGAAGTGTCTTACTGACATTTCCTCTGTGGCGAACGGAAAAAAGCGAGAGCTGGACGCTGCATATGCTGGATGTGGGTCAGGGGCTGGCGATGGTCGTTGAACTGCAGGGCAAAGCCATTATCTATGATACCGGGCTTGCCTGGCCGGGCGGGGATAGCGCAGAGCGGTTAATTATCCCGTGGCTTCGCTGGCATCATCTGCGGCCTGAAGGCGTTATTCTCAGTCATGAACACCTCGACCATGCGGGAGGACTCGCATCGTTGCAAAAAGCTTGGCCGGACGTGTGGGTAAGAAGCCCATTGCGCCAGGCGGGACATCGGCCCTGTTTTCGCGGGCAGAGATGGGAATGGCAGGGACTCTCCTTCACCGTACACTGGCCCCCCGAAAATTACCCGGCTCAGGGAAATAACCATTCCTGCGTGGTAAAGGTGGACGACGGAGGGCAGAGTGTTCTGCTAACAGGGGACATTGAAGCGCAAGCGGAACAGGCTATGCTTAGCCATTACTGGCGTTATCTGACGTCCACGCTCATACAAGTTCCTCATCATGGCAGCAATACTTCGTCGTCATTGCCGCTGGTACAGCGGGTGGAAGGTCAGATCGCCCTGGATTCCGCGGCCCGCTATAACGCATGGCGATTCCCGTCGGCAAAAGTTGTCCGACGCTATCGAAAAGAGGGGTACATCTGGCACGATACCCCTCATTCAGGACAAATATCGGTGACATTCTCGCAACATCACTGGCAAATCCGGCGCTTGCGAGAGCAATTTTTACCCGTTTGGTATCATCAGTGGTTTGGCGAGCCCGTCGATAACGGGTAGAATATGCGGCTATTTCAACGAATGCTGGTTTTTTGAATGCATAACGACAAAGATCTCTCCACGTGGCAAACCTTCCGCCGACTCTGGCCGATGATTGCACCCTTTAAAGCAGGCCTGATCGTGGCGGGTGTAGCGTTAATTCTCAACGCAGCCAGCGATACTTTTATGCTATCGCTCCTCAAACCGTTACTGGACGACGGTTTTGGTAAAACGGATCGCTCAGTGTTGCTATGGATGCCTCTGGTGGTTATCGGACTGATGATCTTACGCGGCATCACCAGCTATATTTCCAGCTACTGTATTTCCTGGGTATCAGGGAAAGTGGTGATGACCATGCGCCGTCGCCTGTTCAGCCACATGATGGGCATGCCGGTCTCGTTCTTTGACAAGCAGTCTACCGGGACGCTGCTGTCTCGTATTACCTACGATTCCGAGCAGGTTGCCTCCTCCTCCTCAAGCGCGCTGATCACCGTTGTGCGTGAGGGTGCGTCAATCATCGGCCTGTTCGCGATGATGTTCTATTACAGCTGGCAGCTGTCGATCATCCTTATCGTTCTGGCGCCGATAGTTTCTATTGCTATCCGCGTCGTCTCAAAGCGCTTCCGCAATATCAGTAAGAATATGCAAAACACGATGGGGCAGGTGACGACCAGCGCGGAACAGATGCTGAAAGGGCATAAAGAAGTTCTGATTTTTGGCGGTCAGGACGTCGAAACCAAACGCTTTGATAAAGTCAGCAACAAAATGCGTCTGCAGGGGATGAAAATGGTCTCGGCCTCTTCCATTTCTGACCCGATTATTCAGCTGATTGCCTCCCTGGCGCTGGCATTCGTCCTCTATGCAGCAAGCTTCCCGAGCGTCATGGAGACGCTGACGGCGGGTACTATCACCGTGGTCTTCTCCTCAATGATCGCCCTGATGCGTCCGCTGAAGTCACTGACGAACGTGAACGCCCAGTTCCAGCGCGGGATGGCTGCCTGTCAGACGCTGTTCAGCATTCTCGATTCCGAACAGGAAAAAGATGAAGGTACTCGTGAGATTGAGCGCGCCCGCGGCGACGTTGAGTTCCGCAATGTCACTTTCGCCTATCCTGGACGTGAAACGCCGGCGCTGCGTAATATCAACCTGTCCATTCCGGCGGGTAAAACCGTGGCGCTGGTGGGCCGTTCCGGCTCGGGTAAATCGACGATTGCCAGCCTGATCACCCGTTTCTACGATATTAACGAAGGTGAGATCCTCCTGGACGGTCATGACCTGCGGGAATATACCCTGCAGTCGCTGCGTAACCAGGTGGCGCTGGTCTCCCAGAACGTGCACCTGTTCAACGATACTGTGGCAAACAACATTGCTTACGCGCGTACGGATGAATACAGCCGCGAGCAGATTGAGAATGCCGCGCGTATGGCCTACGCAATGGACTTTATCAACAAGATGGATAACGGCCTTGATACGATAATCGGTGAGAACGGGGTGCTGCTCTCCGGCGGCCAGCGTCAGCGTATCGCTATTGCGCGTGCGCTGCTGCGTGACAGCCCGATTCTGATTCTGGACGAAGCGACCTCCGCGCTGGATACGGAATCTGAACGCGCTATTCAGTCTGCCCTGGATGAGCTGCAAAAGAACCGTACCTCGCTGGTGATTGCGCACCGTCTGTCGACTATCGAGCAGGCTGACGAAATTGTCGTGGTTGAGGACGGTATCATTGTTGAACGCGGAAGCCATGCTGATTTGCTGGAACACCGCGGCGTTTACGCCCAGCTTCATAAGATGCAGTTTGGCGAATGATTGCACGCATCTGGTCCGGTGAATCCCCGCTGTGGCTGCTGCTTTTGCCGCTCTCCTGGCTATACGGCCTGGTGAGCGGCATTATCCGTCTGCTTTACCGTCTGGGGCTGAAGCGCGCCTGGCGCGCGCCGGTTCCGGTGGTGGTGGTCGGTAATCTTACGGCGGGCGGCAACGGTAAAACGCCGGTGGTGATCTGGCTGGTGGAGCAATTGCAAAAACGCGGCATCCGCCCAGGGGTGGTATCGCGCGGATATGGTGGCAAAGCGGCGCGTTATCCGCTGCTGCTGACGGCGGAAACCACGACAGCCGAAGCGGGTGATGAACCGGTATTGATTTTCCAGCGTACCGGCGCGCCGGTTGCGGTCTCTCCTGTGCGCAGCGACGCCGTTCAGGCGCTGCTTGCCGAACAGGCGGTACAAATCATCATCACTGACGATGGCCTGCAGCACTATGCCCTGGCGCGTGATAAAGAGATCGTGGTCATCGACGGTGTTCGCCGTTTCGGTAACGGCTGGTGGCTGCCGGCCGGACCCATGCGCGAACGCGCTTCGCGTCTTAAGTCCGTTGATGCGGTGATTGTGAACGGTGGTGAGGCAAAAGCGGGTGAAATCCCGATGTACCTGCAGCCGGGTCTGGCGGTCAACCTGGTGACGGGTGACCGCCGGTCGGTTGCTGAGCTGCCTTCACCGGTGGCGATGGCGGGGATTGGCCATCCGCCGCGCTTCTTCGCGACGCTGGAACAGTGTGGTGCCCGGCTGGAAAAACGCGTTCCGCTGGCCGACCACCAGGCGCTGGTGGAAGGGCAGGTAGACGCCCTGACCGTACCCGGGCAGTCGCTGATCATGACCGAAAAAGATGCGGTGAAATGCCGTGCCTTCGCGAAAGATAACTGGTGGTATCTGCCGGTTGACGCTGAACTCAGCGGCGAGCAGCCGGAACGTTTGCTCAAGGAACTGATTGCGTTGGTGAAATAAACGCTTACGCGGTTCTGGTGGCGCTTTGACTGACAGGATAACGCATGTCTTTACCGCAACTCTCGCTTTCAGCCGCACGTCATTTACACCTTGCCGCGCAGGGGCTGCTTAAAAAGCCCCGCCGCCGCGCGCAGCCTGCCGATATTCTCTCGACCGTCCAGCGCATGTCGCTGCTTCAAATCGACACCATTAACATCGTGGCCCGTAGCCCTTACCTGGTGCTGTTTAGCCGCCTGGGGAATTATCCTTCGCAGTGGCTGGATGAGGCGCTCAGCAAGGGAGAGTTAATGGAGTACTGGGCGCACGAAGCCTGCTTCCTGCCCCGCAGCGATTTTGCCCTGGTTCGCCACCGTATGCTTGCTCCGGAAAAGATGGGCTGGAAATACCGTCAGGCGTGGATGCTGGAACATGCGGCCGAAATTGAGCAGCTAATCGAGCATATTCAGGATAACGGTCCCGTACGCTCCGCCGATTTTGAACACCCGCGCAAAGGCACCAGCGGCTGGTGGGAGTGGAAACCGCATAAGCGTCATCTCGAAGGGCTGTTTACCTCTGGCAAAGTCATGGTGATTGAGCGGCGTAATTTTCAGCGCGTGTACGACCTGACTCATCGCGTGATGCCGCACTGGGACGACGAGCGTGACCTGCTTACCCAGGAGGCGGCCGAGGCCATCATGCTCGAAAACAGCGCCCGCAGCCTGGGGATTTTCCGCCCGCAATGGCTGGCTGATTATTATCGCCTTCGCCAGCCCGCGCTGAAACCGCTGCTGGACATCTGGCAACGCGAACAGCGCGTCATCCCGGTCACGGTGGAAACGCTGGGCGACATGTGGCTGCATGCGGATCTCCTCCCGCTACTGCCTCTGGCCCAGGAGGGGAAACTTCAGGCAACCCACAGTGCGGTGTTGTCGCCTTTCGACCCGGTCGTCTGGGACAGAAAACGCGCCGAGCAGCTGTTCGACTTTAGCTACCGGCTGGAATGTTATACCCCGGCGCCAAAGCGCCAGTATGGTTACTTTGTACTCCCGCTGCTGCATAAGGGGCAACTGGTCGGGCGCATGGACGCCAAAATGCACCGCAAGACCGGCACGCTTGAAATTATTGCGCTTTATCTGGAAGAGGGCGTCAGGGTGACGGCGAGCCTGGAAAAAGGGTTAACGTCCGCCATTAGCGAATTCGCGCGCTGGCAGGGTGCCCGCGACGTGACGCTGGGTAGGGTGCCCGACGGGCTGTTTACATCCTGTCGAAGTGGCTGGGAAACAGGCACTCCCTGAAAAGGGAATGTGTTAAGCTTTAGCGATTACCCATACGGAGGAACTATGGATCACCGTTTACTTGAAATTATTGCCTGCCCGGTATGCAACGGCAAACTCTATTACAGCCAGGACAAACAGGAGCTGATTTGCAAGCTGGACAGCCTGGCTTTCCCGCTGCGTGACGGCATTCCGGTACTGCTGGAAAATGAAGCTCGTTCCCTGGTGGCAGAAGAGAGCAAACCATGAGTTTTGTTGTCATTATTCCTGCGCGTTATGCCTCAACGCGTCTGCCTGGTAAACCGCTGGTGGATATCAACGGCAAGCCGATGATTGTGCATGTTCTTGAGCGTGCGCGTGAATCCGGTGCCGATCGCGTGATTGTTGCTACCGATCATCCTGACGTCGCCCGAGCGGTTGAGGCAGCAGGCGGTGAGGTATGCATGACCCGCGCCGATCACCAGTCCGGCACCGAGCGTCTGGCGGAAGTGGTTGAGAAATGTGGTTTCAGTGATGATACGGTCATCGTTAACGTGCAGGGTGACGAGCCGATGATCCCGGCGGTGATTATCCGTCAGGTGGCAGAAAACTTGGCTCAGCGTCAGGTTGGTATGGCGACGCTCGCGGTGCCTATTCACCACGCTGAAGAGGCATTCAATCCGAATGCCGTGAAGGTGGTCATGGATGCCGAAGGCTATGCGCTCTATTTCTCCCGCGCCACGATCCCGTGGGATCGCGATCGCTTTGCGCTCTCCAAAGAGACAATCGGTGATACTTTCTTGCGTCATATCGGGATCTACGGCTATCGCGCCGGTTTTATTCGTCGATATGTTACCTGGGCGCCGAGTCCGCTGGAGCATATCGAAATGCTGGAGCAGCTTCGCGTGCTCTGGTATGGCGAAAAAATTCACGTTGCCGTTGCCAGCGAAGTGCCTGGAACGGGCGTTGATACGCCGGAAGATCTTGAGCGCGTTCGCGCCGAGCTGCGCTAATACCGCCTGCATCCCTCCTGACGGGGGGATGTCCTCTGCCCCTTAATTCCCCTTTCTTTTCCCTAATTGTTCTCTTCCGGGTGACATCTCCCTTAAGGACGCTCATTATAAAAGCAGTAGTCTTAATGGGGGTAATCTCATATGGAACAGCTGCGTGCCGAACTTAGCCATCTGCTGGGTGAGAAATTAAGCCGGGTCGAATGCGTGAGTGAAAAGGCCGATACCGCGCTTTGGTCGTTGTATGACAGTCAGGGCAACCCAATGCCGCTGATGGCCAGAAGTTTCACCTCGCCGGGCGTTGCCAGGCAGCTTGCATGGAAAATGTCGATGCTGGCGCGGGAGGGAACCGTCCGTATGCCGACGGTGTACGGCGTGATGACCCACGAGGAACACCCCGGCCCGGACGTGCTGCTGATTGAGCGTTTACGCGGCGTGCCCGTTGAAGCGCCCGCGCGCACGCCGGAACGCTGGGAGCAGTTAAAAGACCAGATTGTCGAGGCGCTGCTGGCCTGGCATCGTCAGGATAGCCGCGGGCTTGTCGGTCCGGTCGACAGCACTCAGGAAAACCTGTGGCCGCTGTGGTATCGCCAGCGGGTGGAAGTGCTGTGGGGAACGCTTAACCAGTTCAACAATACCGGTTTAACCATGCAGGACAAACGTATTCTGTTTCGCACCCGCGAGTGCTTACCGGCGCTGTTCGACGGTTTTAATGACAACTGTGTGCTGATCCACGGTAATTTCACCCTGCGCAGCATGCTCAAAGACTCCCGCAGCGATCAGCTTCTGGCGATGCTCGGGCCGGGGATCATGCTCTGGGCTCCGCGCGAATATGAGCTGTTCAGGCTCAGCGACAGCGGGGCGGCGGAAGGTCTACTGTGGCACTACCTTCAACGCGCGCCCGTTGCAGAAGCGTTTCTCTGGCGGCGCTGGCTTTACCTGCTCTGGGACGAAGTCGCGCAACTAGTGAATACCGGACGTTTTAATCGCGCAAATTTCGATCTGGCAACAAAATCACTCTTGCCCTGGCTCGCCTGACGATCCTTTCAGCCACTGCCAGAGGCGTCCGAGCGTCTCATAACCGACGCGATCGCTATGCATCAGCCAGGCCGGGGATGGGATCGCCCGTTCCCACGGGTTGAGCGGCGCGTCGATGGCCATCTGGTTTGCCGGTGCGGGAAGCGGGTGCAGGCCTTGCTTCTCAAAGAAAATCATCGCGCGCGGCAGGTGTGAGGCGGAGGTCACCAGTAAGAACGGGACATCGCCTATTGCCTGCTTCACTGCGGCAGCCTCTTCTTCGGTGTCTTTTGGGCTGTCCAGGGTGATAATCGAGGAACGCGGCACGCCGAGTGATTCTGCGACCCTGGCGCCCGCTTCAGCCGTACTCACCGGGTTCGTTTTGGCCGCCGCGCCGGTGAAGATCATTTTTGATCCCGGGTTCGCCAGCCAGAGGCGAATGCCTTCGTTTAGCCGTGGCAGGCTGTTGTTGATCAGGTTTGAACTGGGCGCCCAGTCAGGATCCCAGGTATACCCGCCACCCAGCACCACGATGTACGCCACTTTCTGATTTCCTTGCCATGTTGGGTATTTGTTTTCGATGGGGCGTAGCAGACCATCCGCGACCGGCTGCAGGCTCAACAGCAGCAGGACAAACCAGCCGAGCGTAATAAGCGTTTTGCCACTCTTCTGAAAGCGACTGAACCACACCAGCGCCAGCCCCAGCGCGATGATGATGAGCAGCAGCGGAAGGGGAAGCATCATCCCTCCAATGTATTTCTTAAGGGTAAAAAGCATCCTTTTTGGTTCCTTTTTTGACCATATAGCAGATGATTACCCGCGATATTACACCAGAGAGGTTCATTCTCCGCGCGGGTGTGACAAAATAGCGGTTTTGCTGTTAGCGAGTGGAACTCTCCCAATGCGGGATCGCAATTTTGATGACATCGCGGAAAAGTTTTCGCGCAACATTTATGGCACCACGAAAGGGCAGCTCCGTCAGACGATCCTCTGGCAGGATCTGGACACCATTCTGGCTACCTTTGGTGGGCAAACGTTGCGCGTGCTGGACGCCGGTGGCGGTGAAGGGCAGACGGCGATAAAAATGGCCGAGCGCGGTCATCACGTCACGCTTTGCGATCTTTCTGCTGAAATGGTCGCCCGCGCGACGCGTGCTGCAGAAGAGAAAGGTGTGAGCGACAACATGCATTTTATACAATGCGCCGCTCAGGACATCGCGCAGCATTTGGAAACCCAGGTTGATCTGATATTGTTTCATGCGGTGCTGGAGTGGGTTGCCGATCCGCAAAGCGTGTTACAAACCCTGTGGTCGATGTTGCGCCCGGGCGGCACGCTGTCGCTGATGTTCTACAATGCTAACGGCTTCCTGATGCACAACATGGTTGCAGGAAATTTCGACTATGTGCAGGTCGGGATGCCCAAAAAGAAAAAGCGCACGCTTTCCCCGGACTATCCGCGCGATCCACAGCAGGTTTATGGCTGGCTGGAAGCGATTGGCTGGCAGATCGTCGGGAAGACGGGCGTTAGGGTGTTTCATGATTATCTGCGTGAAAAACACAAACAGCGTGACTGTTTTGACACCTTAACAGAATTAGAAACGCGGTATTGCCGTCAGGAGCCTTTTATCAGCCTTGGCCGCTATATTCACGTCACCGCGCACAAGCCGCAGATGCAAGGATAACCTATGAGTGAATTTTCCCAGACAGTCCCCGAACTGGTTGCCTGGGCCAGGAAAAACGATTTCTCCATCTCGCTGCCGGTAGACAGACTCTCTTTCCTGCTGGCGGTTGCCACGCTGAACGGCGAACGGCTGGACGGTGAAATGAGCGAGGGTGAACTGGTGGATGCGTTCCGCCATGTCAGTGATGCGTTTGAGCAAACCAGCGAAACCATTAGCGTGCGTGCCAACAACGCAATCAACGATATGGTGCGTCAACGTCTGCTGAACCGCTTTACCAGCGAGCAGGCGGAAGGAAACGCCATCTATCGCCTGACGCCGCTGGGCATCGGCATCACCGATTACTATATTCGCCAGCGTGAATTTTCTACGCTGCGTCTTTCCATGCAGCTCTCGATCGTGGCGGGTGAACTTAAGCGCGCCGCCGACGCGGCGGATGAAAACGGTGACGAATTCCACTGGCACCGTAACGTCTACGCGCCGCTGAAATATTCGGTGGCCGAGATTTTTGACAGTATCGATCTCACCCAGCGTCTGATGGACGAACAGCAGCAGCAGGTGAAAGACGATATCGCCCAGCTGCTGAATAAAGACTGGCGAGCGGCCATCTCCAGCTGTGAACTTCTGCTGTCAGAAACCTCCGGCACGCTGCGCGAACTCCAGGATACGCTGGAAGCCGCAGGGGACAAGCTGCAGGCGAATCTGCTGCGCATCCAGGACGCGACGCTGGCGCACGACGATCTGCATTTTATCGATCGTCTGGTCTTCGATCTGCAGAGCAAACTCGACCGCATTATCAGCTGGGGCCAGCAGTCAATCGACCTGTGGATCGGCTACGACCGACACGTGCATAAATTTATCCGTACCGCGATTGATATGGATAAAAACCGCGTCTTTGCTCAGCGTCTGCGTCAGTCTGTGCAGACCTATTTCGATGCGCCGTGGGCGCTGACCTACGCCAATGCCGATCGTCTGCTGGATATGCGCGACGAAGAGATGGCGCTGCGCGATGAAGAGGTGACCGGTGAACTGCCGCCGGATCTGGAATACGAAGAATTTAACGAAATTCGCGAGCAGCTTGCGGCGATGATCGAAGAACAGCTCGCTGTCTACAAAACCAGACAAGTGCCGCTGGATCTTGGTCTCGTGGTGCGCGACTATCTGGCGCAATATCCACGCGCGCGCCACTTCGACATTGCCCGCATTGTGGTAGACCAGGCGGTGCGCCTGGGCGTCGCGCAAGCAGATTTCACCGGACTGCCGCCAAAGTGGCAGCCAATTAACGATTACGGAGCCAAGGTACAGGCGCATGTCATTGACAAATATTGAACAAGTGATGCCCGTTAAGCTGGCACAGGCGCTGGCGAATCCGTTATTTCCGGCGCTGGACAGCCAGCTGCGTGCCGGTCGTCACATTGGCTTAGACGAGCTGGATAATCACGCCTTTTTGATGGACTTCCAGGAGTACCTGGAAGAGTTTTACGCGCGCTACAACGTGGAGCTTATCCGCGCGCCGGAAGGTTTTTTCTACCTGCGCCCGCGCTCCACGACGCTGATCCCGCGTTCCGTGCTCTCCGAGCTGGATATGATGGTCGGTAAAATTCTCTGCTACCTCTACCTCAGCCCGGAACGTCTGGCGAATGAAGGGATCTTCACACAGCAGGAACTTTACGACGAGCTGTTGACGCTGGCGGATGAGAGCAAGCTGCTCAAGCTGGTGAACAACCGCTCCACGGGGTCGGATCTTGACCGTCAGAAATTACAGGAAAAGGTTCGCTCTTCCCTGAACCGTCTGCGTCGTCTGGGGATGGTCTGGTTTATGGGCCACGACAGCAGCAAATTCCGCATTACGGAATCTGTCTTCCGCTTCGGCGCCGACGTGCGTGCGGGCGATGACGCGCGTGAAGCGCAGCTTCGCATGATCCGCGACGGTGAAGCGATGCCGGTGGAAAACCATTTGCAGCTCAATGACGAGCATGAAGAGAATCTGCCGGATAGCGGGGAGGAAGAGTAATGATTGAACGCGGTAAATTTCGCTCACTGACGCTGATTAACTGGAACGGCTTCTTTGCCCGAACGTTCGATCTGGATGAGCTGGTCACGACGCTCTCCGGCGGTAACGGTGCGGGTAAATCCACCACCATGGCAGCCTTTGTTACGGCGCTGATCCCTGACCTGACGCTGCTTCACTTCCGTAACACCACCGAAGCGGGGGCAACAAGCGGCTCCCGTGATAAAGGTCTGCACGGTAAGCTGAAGGCCGGCGTCTGTTATTCGGTTCTGGACGTTATTAACTCCCGTCATCAGCGCGTGGTGGTGGGCGTGCGCCTGCAGCAGGTCGCCGGTCGTGACCGTAAAGTGGATATCAAACCGTTCGCCATCCAGGGGCTGCCAACCTCCGTGCAGCCGACGGCGCTGCTGACGGAAACCCTGAACGAACGTCAGGCGCGCGTGTTGACGCTGCAGGAGCTGAAAGACAAGCTTGAGGCCATCGAAGGCGTGCAGTTCAAGCAGTTCAACTCCATTACCGACTACCACTCGCTGATGTTCGATCTGGGCGTGGTGGCGCGTCGTCTGCGCACCGCATCAGACCGTAGTAAATACTACCGTCTGATCGAAGCGTCTCTGTACGGCGGTATCTCCAGCGCGATTACCCGCTCCCTGCGCGACTACCTGCTGCCGGAAAACAGCGGCGTGCGTAAGGCCTTCCAGGATATGGAAGCGGCGCTGCGCGAAAACCGCATGACGCTGGAAGCGATTCGCGTTACCCAGTCTGACCGCGACCTGTTTAAACACCTGATCAGCGAAGCCACCAACTACGTGGCGGCAGACTATATGCGCCACGCCAACGAGCGCCGCGTGCATCTCGATCAGGCATTAGAATACCGCCGCGAGCTGTTTACCTCCCGTAAACAGCTGGTGGCCGAACAGTATAAGCACGTCGAGATGGCGCGCGAGCTGGGTGAGCACAACGGTGCTGAAGGCGACCTGGAAGCCGACTATCAGGCTGCCAGCGATCACCTGAACCTGGTGCAGACCGCGCTGCGTCAGCAGGAAAAAATCGAGCGCTATGAAGCGGACCTCGATGAGCTGCAGATTCGTCTCGAAGAGCAAAATGAAGTGGTGGCTGAAGCCGCCGACATGCAGGAAGAGAACGAAGCCCGCGCCGAAGCTGCCGAGCTGGAAGTGGATGAGCTGAAAAGCCAGCTTGCCGATTACCAGCAGGCGCTTGACGTGCAGCAGACGCGAGCGATTCAGTATAACCAGGCATTGCAGGCATTACAGCGTGCAAAAGAGCTGTGCCATCTGCCTGACCTGACGCCGGACAGCGCCGACGAGTGGCTGGATACCTTCCAGGCCAAAGAGCAGGAAGCCACCGAGAAACTGCTCTCCCTCGAACAGAAAATGAGCGTCGCGCAAACGGCGCACAGCCAGTTTGAGCAGGCTTATCAGCTGGTGGTCGCAATTAACGGCCCGCTGGCGCGTAACGAAGCCTGGGACGTTGCCCGCGAACTGCTGCGCGACGGTGTGAACCAGCGCCATCTGGCCGAGCAGGTACAGCCGCTGCGTATGCGTCTGAACGAGCTGGAGCAGCGCCTGCGCGAGCAGCAGGAAGCCGAGCGTCTGCTGGCGGAATTCTGCAAGCGTCAGGGAAAAAATTACGATTTCGACGAGCTTGAGGCCCTGCATCAGGAGCTGGAAGCGCGTATTGCGGCCCTGTCCGATTCCGTATCAAACGCCAGCGAACAGCGTATGACCCTGCGTCAGGAGCTGGAGCAGATTCAGTCCCGTTCGAAGACGCTCCTGGAGCGTGCGCCGGTCTGGCTGGCGGCTCAAAGCAGCCTGAACCAGCTCAGCGAGCAGTGCGGCGAGCAGTTCGAATCCAGCCAGGAAGTGACCGAATACCTGCAGCAGCTGCTGGAGCGCGAGCGCGAAGCCATCGTTGAGCGTGACGAAGTGGGCGCCCGCAAGCGCGACGTCGATGAAGAAATTGAGCGCTTAAGCCAGCCGGGCGGGTCAGAAGATCCACGCCTGAATGCGCTAGCGGAGCGTTTTGGCGGCGTGCTGCTGTCCGAAATTTATGACGACGTTGGCCTGGACGATGCTCCGTACTTCTCCGCGCTGTACGGTCCATCCCGCAACGCGATTGTGGTCCCGGATCTGTCGCTGATTTCTGAGCAGCTTGCCGGCCTGGAAGATTGCCCGGAAGATCTCTACCTGATCGAAGGGGATCCGCAGTCGTTCGATGACAGCGTGTTCAGCGTCGACGAGCTGGAAAAAGCGGTGGTGGTGAAAATTGCCGACCGTCAGTGGCGTTACTCCCGCTTCCCTGAGCTGCCGCTGTTTGGCCGCGCCGCGCGCGAAAGCCGCATCGAGAGCCTGCACGCCGAGCGTGAAACGCTGTCTGAACGTTTTGCGACCCTGTCGTTTGACGTGCAGAAAACCCAGCGTCTCCACCAGTCGTTCAGCCGCTTTATCGGCAGCCATCTCGCCGTAGCGTTTGACGCGGATCCGGAAGCCGAAATCCGCAAGCTGAACACCCGCCGTAGCGAGCTGGAACGTGCGATTGCAAGCCATGAAAGTGATAACCAGCAAAGTCGCGTTCAGTTTGAACAGGCGAAAGAGGGCGTTGCTGCCCTTAACCGCATTCTGCCGCGCCTGAATCTGCTGGCGGATGACACGCTGGCTGACCGCGTGGATGAGATCCAGGAGCGTCTGGATGAAGCGCAGGAAGCCGCGCGTTTCGTTCAGCAGCACGGCAATCAGTTGGCGAAGCTGGAGCCCGTTGTGTCTGTCCTGCAGAGCGACCCGGAACAGTTCGAGCAGTTAAAAGAAGATTATGCCTGGTCGCAGCAGGTGCAGCGCGAAGCGCGTCAGCAGGCGTTTGCCCTGACGGAAGTGGTACAGCGTCGGGCTCACTTTGGCTACTCCGATTCGGCGGAAATGCTGAGCGGTAACAGCGATCTGAACGAAAAACTGCGTCAGCGCCTTGAGCAGGCGGAAGCGGAACGTACTCGCGCCCGCGAAGCGATGCGCAGCCACTCCGCTCAGCTGAACCAGTACAATCAGGTGCTGGCCTCGCTGAAAAGCTCCTTCGATACCAAGAAAGAGCTGTTAAACGATCTGCAGAAAGAGCTTCAGGACATCGGCGTGCGTGCCGACAGCGGGGCAGAAGAGCGCGCGCGTATTCGTCGTGACGAGCTGCATTCTCAGCTCAGCAATAACCGCGCGCGTCGCAATCAGCTGGAAAAAGCGCTGACCTTCTGCGAAGCCGAAATGGATAACCTGACCCGTCGCCTGCGCAAGCTGGAACGCGACTATCACGAAATGCGCGAGCAGGTCGTGACCGCCAAGGCGGGCTGGTGCGCGGTGATGCGCATGGTGAAAGACAATAACGTTGAGCGTCGTCTTCACCGCCGCGAGCTGGCGTATCTCTCTGCCGATGAGCTGCGTTCCATGTCGGATAAGGCGTTGGGTGCGCTGCGTCTGGCGGTGGCGGATAACGAACACCTGCGCGACGTGCTGCGCATGTCGGAGGATCCGAAACGTCCGGAACGTAAAATCCAGTTCTTCGTGGCGGTTTACCAGCACCTGCGCGAGCGTATTCGTCAGGACATCATCCGTACCGACGATCCGGTCGAAGCCATCGAACAGATGGAAATCGAGCTGGGCCGCCTGACGGAGGAATTGACCTCCCGCGAGCAGAAGCTGGCGATCAGCTCCCGCAGCGTGGCTAACATCATTCGTAAAACCATTCAGCGCGAGCAGAACCGTATCCGCCAGCTGAACCAGGGTCTGCAGAGCGTGTCGTTTGGCCAGGTGAACAGCGTGCGCCTCAACGTCAACGTGCGTGAGGCCCACGCGACGCTGCTGGAAGTGCTCTCAGAGCAGCACGAGCAGCATCAGGATCTGTTCAACAGCAACCGTCTGACCTTCTCCGAAGCGCTGGCGAAGCTGTATCAGCGCCTGAACCCGCAGATTGATATGGGGCAACGTACGCCGCAAACCATCGGTGAAGAGCTGCTCGACTACCGTAACTACCTGGAAATGGAAGTTGAGGTAAACCGTGGCTCAGACGGCTGGCTGCGTGCGGAATCCGGGGCGCTCTCTACCGGTGAAGCGATCGGTACCGGGATGTCAATTCTGGTGATGGTCGTACAGAGCTGGGAAGATGAAGCGCGTCGCCTGCGCGGCAAAGACATCTCGCCGTGCCGACTGCTGTTCCTGGATGAGGCGGCGCGTCTTGATGCCCGCTCAATTGCCACGCTGTTCGAGCTTTGCGAGCGTCTTGATATGCAGCTCATTATCGCGGCGCCGGAGAACATTAGCCCCGAGAAGGGCACCACCTACAAACTGGTGCGTAAGGTGTTCCAGAACAGCGAACACGTTCACGTTGTGGGGCTGCGTGGCTTTGCGCCGCAGCCGCCGGAGTCGTTGCCGGAAACCACGGCGGACGCTTCCTGAAGCGTCTTCTGACCTGAAGCGGCGCACTGGCGCCGCTTTTTTTTTAAACTTAACTTGTGCTTGGGGCTGCGTTATCTTTAAACTTCTTTACATAAGGTAAGGCAACAGCTTAGCCGTCTACCTATAATGAAAGAAAGCCCCAGCGTGATGGGCATGTCGTGAAAACAGGGGGCAAGGGATGTTGCTAAAGAAAGAATGTGGTCGTCAGCTGTCTGCGCTGAGTTTATGCCTGGCAGTGATGTTTGCTCCGCTGTTAACCGCCCAGGCCGACGAGCCTGAAATTGTGCCGACTGACAGCTCGGCAACGACAGGCGCGCAGCCAACGTCGTTGTCCCAGCCGCTGGAGCAGTCTCCGGCGACGGCTATCATGGCCGGAATTAAACCGCTGCCGGAAGGCATCGACGCAGAATCGCTCAGTCAGCAGCTGCAGTCGGAGCTGCCGTCAGGCTACACGCCTGTCTATATTAACCAGCTCACGCTCCTCTATGCTGCCCGCGATATGAAACCGATGTGGGAAAATCGCGATGCCGTGCGCGCCTTCCAGCAGCAGCTGGCAGAGGTCGCGATTGCAGGGTTTCAGCCGCAGTTTACAAAGTGGGTTGAGCTGTTAACCGATCCTGCC
Organism: Enterobacter sp. CGMCC 5087; assembly: GCF_003144775.1. Lineage (NCBI taxonomy): Bacteria > Pseudomonadati > Pseudomonadota > Gammaproteobacteria > Enterobacterales > Enterobacteriaceae > Enterobacter > Enterobacter sp. CGMCC 5087. The sequence continues at coordinate 131,266 of NZ_QFXN01000221.1, forward strand.
GTCACCGGGCAGGCGCGTGACGCGGTGCTTTCCGATGCCATGATGGGCTACCTGCAGTTCGTGGCGGGTATTCCTGTCAATGGCAACCGCTGGCTGTACAGCGATAAGCCGTACAAGCTGGCGACGCCGGCGCTGTCGGTGATTAACCAGTGGCAGCTCGCGCTGGACAATGGCGAACTGCCGCGCTTTATTGCCAGCCTGGCACCGGCGCATCCACACTATGCCACTTTGCACCAGTCGCTCCTCGCGCTGGTGGGGGACACGCGTCCATGGCCGCAAATGCGCGGTACCGCGACGCTGCGTCCGGGGCAGTGGAGCAGCGATGTTCCCGCCCTGCGCGAGATCCTGACGCGTTCCGGTATTCTGGAAGGCGGGCCAAAGATTGCTCTTCCGGGTGACGATCCACAAAGCGTCGCCGTCAGCCCGTCAGCGCCCGTGAAAGAGAAGAAAGCCGTTGTCCTGAGCAACAAACCTGCGGCTTACGATCGGGAGCTGGTAGCGGCCGTTAAACAATTCCAGGCCGCTCAGGGGCTGGGGGCCGATGGCGTCATTGGTCAGACGACGCGCGACTGGCTGAACGTATCGCCTGCGCAGCGGGCAGGGGTGCTGGCGCTCAATATCCAGCGTTTGCGCTTGCTGCCGGGAACGCTCTCTACCGGGATTATGGTTAACATTCCGGCGTATTCCCTGGTCTATTATCAGGATGGTAGCGAAAAACTGGCGTCGCGCGTGATTGTCGGGCGTCCGGATCGTAAAACACCGATGATGAGCAGCGCGCTGAATAACGTGGTGGTTAACCCGCCGTGGAACGTGCCGCCGACCCTGGCGCGAAAAGACATTCTGCCGAAGGTCTGGAACGACCCGGGTTATCTGGAGCGTCATGGCTATACGGTGATGCGTGGATGGAACAGTAAAGAGGCCATCGATCCTTATATGGTCGACTGGTCGACGATCACAGCGTCGAATCTGCCGTTCCGTTTCCAGCAGGCTCCCGGAGCGCATAACTCTTTAGGGCGCTACAAATTCAACATGCCGAGTTCAGAAGCGATCTACCTGCACGATACGCCGAACCACAACCTGTTCCAGAAAGATACGCGCGCGCTGAGTTCTGGCTGCGTGCGCGTGAACAAAGCCTCGGAGCTGGCCAATATGTTATTGCAGGATGCGGGCTGGAACGATACGCGCATCTCGGATGCCCTGAAACAGGGGGATACACGTTACGTTAATATTCGCCACAATATTCCGGTCAATCTTTACTATCTGACGGCGTTTGTGGGCGAGGACGGGCGTACCCAGTATCGTACAGATATTTACAATTATGATCTCACCGCGCGATCTGGCGCACAAATTTTGCCAAAAGCGGAACAATTAATCAGGTAAATGAAGCAGTTCGGGAAAAATGATTGTCGTAAGTTATGTTGAATAAGGGGCTATATCGCTGCAAGCCGCGTATTCACTGGGGTTGGGCGCCTTGACGTACCTGGTTTTGCCAGTTAAGGTGCCCTTCGTGCGCTAAGCATCTTACGATTTCTTTTACCTGTAGACCTGATTATCATGGACAAATTTGACGCTAATCGCCGCAAACTGCTGGCGTTAGGTGGTGTTGCGCTTGGCGCAGCAGCCATCCTGCCGACGCCAGCATTTGCCACCCTCTCGACACCTCGTCCGCGAGTTTTAACGCTCAACAATCTTCATACCGGTGAGTCGCTAAAAGCGGAGTTTTTCGATGGCAGAGGCTATATTCAGGATGAATTAGCAAGACTTAACCATTTTTTCCGTGATTTCCGCGCGAATAAAATAAAAGCCATCGATCCAGGACTGTTTGATCAGATTTTCCGCCTTCAGGGCCTGCTGGGCACCAGCAAGCCGGTTCAGCTCATTTCTGGCTATCGCTCGATTGATACCAACAATGAACTGCGCGCCCACAGTCGCGGGGTAGCGAAAAAAAGCTATCACACGAAGGGACAGGCAATGGATTTCCATATTGAAGGCGTTTCGTTAGCCAATATTCGCAAAGCTGCGTTATCTATGCGCGCAGGTGGTGTAGGATATTACCCCAGCAGCAACTTTGTACATATTGATACCGGTCCGGTTCGGCACTGGTAATAACGAAACACAGGAGCAGTATGAACTATCGTATTATTCCGGTTACCGCGTTCTCCCAGAATTGTTCATTGATCTGGTGCGAACAGACTAAACTGGCCGCGCTTGTCGATCCCGGCGGTGACGCTGAGAAAATCAAGCAGGAAGTCACAGCAAGCGGCGTCACGCTGATGCAGATTTTGCTCACTCATGGTCATCTTGACCATGTAGGTGCTGCGGCTGAACTGGCTGAACACTACGGTGTGCCGGTGATTGGTCCGGAAAAAGAAGATGAGTTCTGGCTGCAGGGGTTACCCGCCCAAAGCCGCATGTTTGGCCTTGATGAGTGTCAGCCCCTGACGCCCGATCGCTGGCTGAACGAAGGAGAGCGCGTTAACGTAGGGAATGTGACTTTACAGGTGTTGCATTGTCCTGGGCATACGCCAGGCCATATTGCCTTCTTTGATGACCAGTCTCGTCTGCTGATTTCCGGCGATGTGATTTTCAAAGGCGGCGTAGGACGCAGCGATTTTCCTCGCGGCGATCACGGGCAGCTGATCCAGTCGATTAAACAAAAGTTATTGCCGCTGGGTGATGACGTTACGTTTATCCCTGGACACGGTCCGATGTCGACGCTGGGCTATGAACGGCTCCATAATCCGTTCCTTCAGGATGAGATGCCTGTCTGGTAAACAGAATAAAAAAAGCCTGCATAACGCAGGCTTTTTTATGGGCGCAAATTACAGTACGGCGACAATCGCTTCGCACAGTGGCGCCATGTTGTCAGGCGTCATGCCAGCAACATTCACGCGGCCAGAGGCCACGGCGTACACGCCAAACTCTTCACGCAGACGCAGAACCTGCTCTTTGGTCAGGCCGCTGAATGAGAACATGCCGTTCTGTTTGATGATGAAGCTGAAGTCGCGGTCCGCGCCTTTCTCAGCCAGGGTATTCACAAACAGCAGGCGCATGCGCTGAATGCGCTGGCGCATATCGTTCAGCTCTTGTTCCCAGATAGCGCGCAGCGCATCGTTGCTGAGGATAGTGGCAACAACAGACGCACCGTGTGCCGGTGGGTTAGAATAGTTAGCGCGGATAACCGATTTCATCTGGCTGAACGCGCGATCGACGGTCTCTTCGTTAGCGGCAACCAGCGTACAGGCACCCACGCGCTCATTGTACAGACCGAAGTTCTTGGAATACGAGCTTGCGACAATCAGCTCCTGATGCACGGCTGCGAACGCGCGCAGGCCTTCGGCATCTTCTTCCAGACCACGGGCGAAGCCCTGGTAGGCAAAGTCAAACAGCGGCAGCCAGCCTTTTTCAACGGACAGCTTCGCCAGGTGTTGCCACTGCTCAAGCGTCGGATCGATACCGGTTGGGTTGTGGCAGCAGCCGTGGAACAGCACCACGTCACCTGCCTGCGCTTCGCTCAGGCTCGCCAGCAGGCCGTCAAAGTCAAGAGAGTGGTTTGCCGCGTCGTAGTATGCATATTCACGCACTTCCAGGCCCGCAGAGTTAAACACGCTCTTGTGGTTCGGCCAGCTTGGGTTGCTCACCCATACGCGCTTAACAGAGGTATTTTTCGCAAGGAAATCCGCCGCCACGCGCAGCGCACCGGTACCGCCCGGGGTCTGTGCTGTACGGGCACGTTTGTCACTCACAATTGCGCTGCCTTTACCGAACAGCAGCTCCTGGGTGCAGCGACCAAATTCAGGGATACCATCAATACCGAGGTAGTTTTTGGTGGTTTCGTTTTCCAGCAGATACTGTTCAGCTTTCTTAACGCTGGTCAGTACCGGAGTTTTGCCGGTTTCATCTTTATATACACCAATACCCAGGTTGATTTTGCCGGGGCGGTCATCGGCACGAAACAGATCGGCCAGGCCCAGAATAGGGTCGGCAGGAGCGGCGGTAATGTTCTCAAACATGACGAAGTTCCATTGTGATTACAGAAGTGAAATCCGCTATCAGGTTAACGGTAGATTTACAAAATGCCAACCGTTTGCGACGAAAAGCGTGCGGCTTTTCAAAAGTCGCCATTATTTTCTGTCACGCATAAAAAAACAGGGCCGAAGCCCTGTTCATTAAGCATATAACAAAGTGGTGTACTGATTAGAACTGGTAGGTTACGCCCACAGCAGCCATATCGTCGTTGCCGTTCAGACCGCCAACAGCTTTCGCGTAGTCGGAGTCTTTGTCCAGCAGGTTGATGTAGTAGTCAGCCCACACGTTGAAGTTCTTGTTGAAGTAGTAAGTGGTACCAACCTGGATGAATTTAGCCAGGTCTGCATCGCCACCGCTGAAGCCGTTGACGGCAGCCAGGTCTTTACCTTTGGTCTGCACGTAGGAGATTGCTGGACGCAGGCCGAAGTCGAACTGGTACTGAGCAACCACTTCGAAGTTCTGCGTTTTGTTAGCGAAGCCAGCGTCACCGTTAGAACCGGTACGAGTGGTGTTACGGGTTTCTGCATAGGTGGTTGCCAGGTAGATGTTGTTAGCGTCGTATTTCAGACCAACACCCCATGCTTCAGCTTTATCACCTTCCCCATCAGCTTTCTGGTTCAGAGTACGGTTAGCGTTGCTGTAAGATGCGATTGCACCGAAGCCTTCGCCGAAATCGTAGCCCAGGGAGTAGCCTACGCCGTCACCGTTAGAGGTTTTAACGTCAGTACGGTCGTTTTTGCCCTGGTACTGAACGCCCAGGCTCAGACCGTCAACCAGACCGAAGAAGTTGCTGTTACGGTAGGTCAGCAGACCGGTGCTGCGGCTGGTCATAAAGTTATCAACATAGTTACCGCCCCAGGTCATACCTGAGAAGGACGGCGCCATATCGGTGTAAGATTCTACGTCGTAAACGATACCGTAGTTACGACCGTAGTCGATGCTGCCAGCATCGCCCGCTTTCAGGCCAGCGAATGCCAGACGGTTTTTGTTAGTCTGAGTACCATTTTCAGCCTGGTTGGCCAGGAAACGGTATTCCCACTGGCCGTAACCGGTCAGCTGGTCGTTGATCTGAGTTTCGCCTTTGAAACCGATCTGCGCGTAGGTAGCGTCGTTATTGTTGGTGTTATCACCGGAAGTCACGAAATCGTGCTCGGCGTTAACTTTCCCGTAGAAGTCCAGTTTGTTGCCGTTCTTGTTATAGATTTCTGCAGCGTTAGCTGCACCGGCTACCAGCAGGGCAGGGATTACCACTGCCAGAATATTGCGCTTCATCATTATTTATTACCCTCATTGGTTTTTTTATGACACTCGCCACTGCCGTCAATAAATTCTGTCAATAAATATTTCCGGAACTATTGATGAGAGTTTGGTGTCTTTATGTATCTGACAGGCATCTTTCCATTCGGCGAAGCGTTTGCTAGCCTGAAAGTGCTACAATTCTCAAGATTAAGTAACTGAAAGAAAATATGTGTAACTAAATATGTATTTTTGGGAACTTTGTGAACCACCTCAAACTTCAGAACGCCCTGGTGAATTAAACAACAAGCACTATCCTATATATATGAATTCCTTATGATTAATTGAGATAAAGGCGATTCGTATAAACAGACCTTAAACGGCTCGTTTTTTCTTATGACTGCGAAGGGCCTTCCGGATGGCTGTAAAAGTGGTTGAAATTTGTGCTATCGCTTGAGGGTGTAATAATCGCAATAAGAATGGGGTTTATTTTTTGTGGCTGGATATTTCGCGGAAACAAAACGTAACAGGTAGTGGTTGTGACGGGGGCAAGGTTTAAAGACGCTGACTTTACGCTGACGAAAACTGACAATACAGAATAAAATAATGGCCAGCATAAGCTGGCCATTTTAGTCTTGTACCGATTAGAAGCTGGCGTTACGTGGAGTACGTGGGAACGGGATCACGTCACGTACGTTCTGAACACCGGTAACGTAGGCAATCAGACGCTCAAAGCCCAGACCAAAACCGGCGTGCGGTACGGTACCGTAACGACGCAGATCGCGGTACCAGCTGTAGTCAGCTGGGTTGAGCCCCATCTCTTCCATACGCGCGTCCAGCACGTCGAGACGCTCTTCACGCTGAGAGCCACCGATGATTTCACCAATGCCCGGCGCCAGAACGTCCATCGCTGCCACGGTTTTACCGTCTTCGTTAAGGCGCATATAGAAGGCCTTAATATCTTTCGGGTAGTTTTTAACGACAACCGGCGCTTTGAAATGCTTCTCGGCCAGATAGCGTTCGTGCTCAGACGCCAGGTCAACGCCCCAGTAAACCGGGTTCTCGAATGTCTCACCGCATTTCTCGAGGATTGCTACCGCGTCGGTATAGTCCACCTGCGCAAAGTCGGCAGAGACGAAACGCTCCAGACGCGCCACAGCATCGCTGTCTACACGTTCTGCGAAGAATTTCATGTCGTCAGGACGCTCTTCCAGCACCGCTTTGAACACATACTTCAGCATCGCTTCTGCAAGGCCAGCGACATCGTTCAGGTCTGCAAAGGCCACTTCAGGCTCAAGCATCCAGAATTCCGCCAGGTGACGGCTGGTGTTGGAGTTTTCGGCGCGGAAGGTTGGGCCAAAGGTGTAGATCTTAGAAAGCGCACAGGCGTACGTTTCGCCGTTGAGCTGACCAGATACCGTCAGGAAGGCTTCTTTACCAAAGAAGTCTTTGTCATAGTCCACTTTACCTTCAGGCGTACGCGGCAGGTTTTCCATGTCCAGCGTTGAGACGCGGAACATCTCGCCGGCACCTTCCGTATCGGACGCGGTGATCAGCGGGGTAGACACCCAGAAGTAACCCTGCTCATCGAAGAAACGATGCAGCGCCTGCGCCAGCGTATGACGCACGCGCGCCACCGCACCAATCAGGTTGGTACGCGGACGCAGGTGGGCGACTTCACGCAGATATTCGATGCTGTGGCGTTTTGCCGCCATCGGGTAGGTGTCCGGATCTTCAACCCAGCCGGTGACTTCAATGGCAGAGGCCTGAATTTCGAAGCTCTGGCCCTGGCCCGGTGACGCCACAACCACGCCGGTAACAATGACGGAGCAACCGGTTGTCAGGCGCAGAACGTCATCATTGTAATTGGGCAGAGAATTATTAATGACGGCCTGTACAGGATCAAAGCAGGAACCGTCATAGACGGCAAGGAAGGAGATGCCAGCTTTAGAATCTCGGCGGGTACGCACCCATCCGCGCACGGTGACTTCCTGGTCAACGGCGACACGGCCCTGGAGTACGTCGGCTACAGGCACAACGCTCATAATATTCTCTCTGTTAATAGTCGGAAAAAATAAACACTTGTCCACCCTTATGGGGGGATATCTATGTTACCTGCCATCCGCTATCAGACAAGTAAATTTCGCAGTCAAAAGAGAAGAATTGAGAAATAAATAAGAAGAAGGGAGCCATAAAGGCTCCCGTAAGCGCTTAACTGGCTTTTTTGATCAAGGGGAGATCGAACGCTTTGCGCAATGCGCGGACAAACGCTTTGTCATGGCAGATGGTTTTACCGGGGCTGTCGGAGAGTTTTGCCACCGGCTTTCCGTTACATTCCACCAGTTTGATGACGATATTCAGAGGTTTTACCTGAGGTATATCGCAGGTCAGACGGGTACCAATCCCGAAGCTCAGGTTCACACGGGTATTGAAATGGCGATAGAGGTCGACCGCTTTCGCCAGGTCGAGATTATCCGAGAAGACCAGCACTTTGCTCATCGGGTCAATGCCGAGTTTTTCGTAATGGGCAATGGCTTTCTCGCCCCATTCAACCGGATCCCCGGAGTCGTGGCGTAATCCCTGGTAACGTTCAGCGAACTCGGGACCAAAGTCGCGCAGGAAGGCATCCATCGTAATACAGTCGGTGAGGGCAATCCCGAGCTGATTCGGGTACTCCTCAAGCCATGCGGCCAGTGCCGCGCGCTGGCTGTTAGCCAGATCGGGGCTGATCTGCTGATGCGCCTGGAACCACTCGTGTGCCTGGGTGCCCATTGGCGTCAGGCTGAGGCGGCGTGCCAGATCGTAGTTGCTGGTGCCAACGAACCACGGCTCCTGCTGCAGACGTTTAACGATGGCCTCCTGAACGTCACGCGAGAAACGGCGACGCGTGCCAAAGTCCATCAGGCGGAAGCGGGACATGTCCAGCCCTTCGGTCAGCGTAGAGAAGGCTGCGAGTTTATTTTCCAGCGCGGCGACCGCCTGCGCGACGCCTGTTTCAGACGAACGGTAGCGGTGAGCCAGTTCACTGATCACCGCCAGAAGCGGCACTTCCCACATGATCACTTCCCGCCACGGACCTTCAAGGCGAATATCCAGCTTGCCGTTATCGTTAAGCACGGTGACCTGCTCCGGCTTATAGCGAAAATCGCGCAGCCAGTTCAGGTAGTCGGCTTTGAAGAAAGGCAGGCCAGAAAGCCACTGATATTCCTCGTCCTGCAGCGTCAAATGCTGCATAGCATCGACCTGTTCACGAATGGCGTCTGCGTAGATACCGAGCAAGTCGTCGCCACGACAGCGGAATTCCGCCGCGACGTGAACGTCATAGTAGTGGTGGAAAACGGCTTGCTGCATATGCAGTTTATACGCGTCGGTATCCAGCAACGTATGCAGAACTGGAGAAGCGAATTGAGTCATAGGTGCGCAGTAGCATCCTCTCACAGGAGCGTTTAGTACAATAAACAACTCCGGAGTATACCTTGTTTAGTGATTTATTGAACCCCGATCACAACATAAGCGCGTTTTATGGTCGAGGGCATTTTGTGCCCCGTGTTATACAAATGTAGCAACATGGCTGCTAACCACTTGAATTTAAGGTTTTCTACTGCGCTACTATCATGCTTTGGGGCAGCGATGGGGCAATGTGTGAAAGCGCCTTGTTGAGCAGAGTAACCTGTTCGCCGCTCTTCTCTGACATCCACTTTCCATACACCTTGTAAACCATCTGTGCATCGGTATGCCCCATTTGAGTTGCTATAAAGTTTGGGTTTGCACCAGCTGATAATGACCAGCACGCATAGGTATGCCGTGACTGGTAAGCGTTGCGGTAACGAATTCCGGCGCGCTTGATTATCGGGGCCCAAATTTTATTAATCGAATTAACCGCGTAATGATATCCTCTTCGGGACCCACGCTTGACGCACTGAGGGCTGAAAACGAAAGTGCATGGATGTATGACTGACTGGCCATATTCACGCAAATTCACTTCAACCTCATGCTGCCGGGCAAGGCGCGTCAGTTGGGCCTGATCCCTAATGGCATCAATAGCTGGTTGTATGAGATAAATCACCCTGTCAGTGCCTGCCTCGGTTTTTGGCAGGGTGAACTCATACGTTTGGGTAAGGTTGCGCTTAACCGTAATGGTTCCCGCGGTGAGATCGATGTCTTCCCATGCAAGACCACATAATTCCCCATGCCTCATTCCGGTATAAACGGCGACGGTCCAGAGATTTCGCATCTGCTGGTGGCCGCATGCCTGAATGAACCTTATGAACTCGTCTGTCGTGAGTGGATCTGGTTCGTCTTTTGCCTTCCTGAGACGGTTAATTCCGCTAAACGGGTTTTCCTTTGCGTAGCCGTTATCAGCTCCAAACTGGAAGATCTCGGCCATCAGCATCATGTAATTATTCACCGTCGAAGACTTCCGGCCTTTTACCTGTGTCCGGTGATCCTTCTTCATTACATGGAAGCCCGTCAGCAACTCCTTCCTTACATACAGCAAATCTTCAGTGGTAACCGCAGAAACCATTTTATTTTCGCCGATGCGCGGAAGCATGTTTTTTATGATGGATTCGTACCTACTCATGGTATTAGAGCTGATCTCCATTCTCTTCAACTCTGACCATCTTTCGGTAAGCTCCAGCACAGTAATTTCCTTTCTATCCTGACCGAACCGGGCAAGGTTCGGTGAGTTTGGGAATTTTTCTGCATAGTTAAAATTCCCCATCCTTATCGCAAAACAAACCGAAGAACGCAGCTCACCAGCTATCTTGCGATTTTTTGCAGTGTCAGGGACACCGAGGTTTTCCCTGACACGTTTACCTTTATACAGAAACCAGATGCGGAGCGAACCGCCGTGGTTTTCGACGCCTGTCGGGTATGATGCATTAGCCATTGATCCCTCCTGACGTCCAGGAGCGTGGACGAGTGTACTGCTTTTCATGCTGTCTTCGCACCTGGTTGATTTTTTTTCTGAGCCTCGATCCACTGATCAACGGCTTTCCTGTTGTACATGCATTCGCTCGAAGGCTTGGGATTACCATCGGGTGAAATGTGCAGGTACTCGCGGCCCAGCATCCAGGATTGTTTTCTGGCGCGGGTGATGGTTCCGGGCTTGAGCCCGGTAACCGCAATCAGAACCTTTTCGCTAACCCAGTCATTCGGCACTAGAAGAACGATTTCAGCACTGGTTTGCATGGATCTCCTCCATTTTCTCTTTAGCCAGACGCACGCAACGCGCAAAAGAGGAGGGCGTTACAATTTCGCGCAGAGCCTGAACCAGGAAGTCGTTGTGCTGCTGGTGCAGATCTATGTTGCGTTCTTTTTCCTCATGACGCAGGACTGCCAGACGGGCTGTGATGATTCGACGCTTCCCTTTGATCAACCGCAGCGCGTTCTCTGCCTTTTTGCGCCATGTACTCCAGTCACTGCTGCTGTTTGATCTCGCCAGCTGCTCCTCAATGCTGAGTTGCGCTTCTTCTGCGTTAACAAGTTGCTGCAGGCAGTCGCTGATAGTGTTCAGGTTGTCTGTCTCGATTAATGTCTTTTTCATTTTCAATTAATCTCTTCTTTACTGACACATTTTTCCCAGCCACCGCTGCTATTAACCATTTCCCCAAGCCTTGAGAAACAGGCATTCATCCAGCGGATTCCTCTTGGGGTTAGGGTTGGCACCGTGCCCCAGTCGATGAAGTCCGAATTGCTGCGATGCATATATTTGATAAGGTCCAGAATGTTGATGTAATGGGCCCGGCGTTTTTCCATATCCCAGCCTTTGTCCCCCAGATACGAATCGATGAATCCCTGTAATGCTGGCTGATTAAGGGAAATATCACCGAACTGGTGGCGATAAACCGGGCGGCGGTGAAGGCTGACCAGATAAAACAGATACGCATCGCATACCCATGCCAGCGCCTGCTGGTGGGCAAGCTCAACAGAGCCAGCCGGAACCCAGATTTCATTATTTTTCACCGTTAACCCTCCCACCCAATCGCCTGGAACAGGCCCATTTTAGGGTGATACCAGCGGGTGCCGCGCGGTTCAGCTTCTGACATCATCTGGCGAAACGCGGCCATAAACGGCTCCAGTTCGACGATAGCCCTACGTGACAAAAGTCCGTCTGGAGTCATAAATTCGTGCGTGTCTGTCGGGATACGGTAGGCATTGACCAAATTCCGGCACTTGGCGTCACTCATTCCGCTTTTGGCTACCACCTGGCGGTAACCGACATATCCGGCACGCATGGTCCCGCGTTTGATGTTCTCCACAGCTTCTGTGACCGTTTCGATCTGCTCTTCAACATGATTCAGGCGCTTCTGCTGGCGAACGGCATCGGCGGCCATTGCTGCGATCATCTCGATTTCCGTCAGCGGCGCGCGAGTGCGGAAATAGCTGTTAACCAGTTCGCGCTGAATCTGCCAGGCAAGATCATCGTTAAATGGCTTCGTCAACATCAGGTAGCCTGATTCGAAAAGAACAATCCCTGACGGTGCAAATTTAGAGAATGTCCCTTCCGGGAGGTCCGTACGTATTACGTCCGCACCTAATTCGGCATAATCCACACCGTTGATGAAATGCTCACGGTTTCGGTTGAATGCTGCACGAGCGGTTCCTTCCGGTCGCTGGTGGACTTCATCAATCATCGCCAGCGTCACAACGCGCTGACCGCGATATTCGACTGCCGGCAGCTGTTTGTTATTGATCGTTACTGTGTTCATGCTCGATATCCTTCTGAGTGCCCGGCTTTACGCCGGGCTGGTGAATCACTTAACCTGGATAAATGGAGTATTGGCGCCGCTGGTCATGTACTGGGGCAGAGTGCCGTTCCATTTGTTGATGGCCTCCAGTTGAAGCACTTCAGGGTTTTCGCGCATGGCCTGCCCACGAATCTGGATAGACTTCGCTTCCGCTTCCGCCAACTTCAACTTTGCGTCTGCCTGGCCATCTGCTTCAGCGCGCAGCATGTTTGCTTCGGCTTCACGCTGTTTTACCTCCTGCTCGCGCTGTAGGGTCTTCTGGTTGGCGGTGACTTTGGCGTTGATGCTGTCGATAACTGTCGGCGGGTACTCCGGACGGCCGACGTAAGAAAGGCTGATAACCTGGATTCCTACCGGCCCCATGTCGGACTGGATCTCTTTCAGAGCATTTTCAAGCAGCTCAGCTTTCCCGCCGTCAATGAACTTATCGGTGCTCATGCGGCTTGCGAGACGATTAAGGGCGTCGGCAATCTTTTGGCGCAAATCGGTGTCGGTGATGTCGTCCACACCTTTTCGATAGGTCTGGAAGACCGTCGTCACTTTGGTAGGATCAACTTTATAGGCGACGCCGATGTGATAGCCGATAGTTGTGCCGTCACTCATCTGGAAATTAAAAGCGTCGTCGTAGGTCTTCATCTGCTTGAAGGTGGGGAAGATGTAAACCTCAGTGTTCCAGCCGGTCCAGTAGCGGCCAACACCGACAACTTCACCGACGCCTTTGTCGTCTCCCAGCTTATTCACCTGATACCCACGTTGCCGGGCTCGACACGATCGCAACCTACAAGACCGATGGCAGAGAGCGCGATAATTGAAGCCATAAGTGCTTTTTTCATTTCTTTTCCTTATTTACTGTTACAACAAGACCCTTACAAATGGCGTAGATGCACGGCGGGGTCAGGATCGCCAGGGCAAAACCGGATAACACTGCTGTGGTGTCCTTCATCGAAATGAGGATCGGAACGAAAAGGCCATAAACGCTGGCGACAATTACCAGCGAGAGAACAACGCGTAGGTAAGCAATCATCAGCGCAACCCCTCTGGTTTACTGGCCTGCAGTTCTGCCTGCTCTTTCACGAATCGGTCATGCATGGCGTCCCACTTTCCGAGCCACTTACGTGCTTCGCGCTTACGCTCCAGAATTCGGCGAATGCGCCGCATGCATCTGTTATGTGCAAAGAGATATTGCTGTGTGTGCTGGCCCATGCGGTTGACGAGTACACCATTGCTGAAAACAGGTTCGTCTGGTTCGTTGGTGTTCAAACCGGCACGATGAAAAGTTTTGGTTACCATGTAGTGAGCAAGGTTACTGATCGCTGCGCTCCTGCTGAGGAAACGGCGCGAGTAGCCGTGTCGTGATACGACGTAAACGGGCTGCAGCTCCTTGGCAAAGGCGCTGTCAATTGAGGTGGTGCTGATGCGTTTATCGTTCATTTCCGGTCCTTAACTTTGCTATATAGTTCGTGACTCATTACTTCCCAGTTCTTACCGCCATCGCGGGAGAGTAGCCGCCAGCGGTGATTAACCTTGAGGCTCAAATTCCCGGAGCCGTGCATACGGCAGGGATGTATGCGCCTTGCCCTGAACTGGCTTAAAACGTGTGTTGCTTTGAGGTGAACCCACTCAGGAATTCGTATCGCTGTAAGAGCCATCAGATCCCCCAATTTCATGACCCTCCGTTTTCGGAGCCTCTACTTTTTGTTTTTTGACGAACTCAACCAGCTCAGAAATGAGCTCGTCGATTAATTCCTTTCCGCTATCTGTGAGGAATTCACCGCTGCCATTTACATCAACAGCGCCACTGTAAATTCCCCTGATGGCTTTTACGCCTTCGACATTCCCGTACTCACTGATCGCGATCCTTTCGAATTTTCGTAATAATCCATCGAGAAGAATCTCTGTTAACTCGACCGTGTTAATACCGCCTTTATTGAGCTTAATAACAAGGCAGTTACTGCCCGTTTTACGCTGGTGGCGTAATAACGCTGCCTTTAAAATTCTGCGTCGGTAAGTTTCAATTACGTTGTTTTTCACGGCGTTCAAACTCCGAATCCATCCACATTGAAACCTGAGCCGATAAATCAAGGCAGAGGCCAGACAGGGAAATTATTTGCTCGATATCCATATCAATAATATTGGAGTTGATTAACTCCATTAATTGATAAAGGTTATCTGCTGTATTTTTTGCGGTTTCTAGAGAACTGTCTCTACTGAGCATCTTCAGACTCCGTAAGCTTTACGCATGAAAAGGTCAGATATATGGCGGTACTCGTCGCCATAGGACATAAAGAAAAGACATGCTGTTTTGTATGCCGCTTTATCTTTGATGAATGTCATTTTTTAACCAATCCTGTTTTCAGGTTGCAGGAAGCCACACCAGTTAAGGCGTAATTAAATTAATTGTGTTATTTAATTAATTTTTGCTTCGATGATATTTAATTCATCACAGGCTTTCGATGCGTAATCACGAATAGCGGCTGCTAAATAAGTTTCTTGTCTTTCATTATCTTCATCAGTGAAATATTGTTCACAATAGGCGGTGGTAAGTGCATCTAACTTTCTTGCTGTAATGACTGCATCAAAGAAGAGATCGTCAATGTTACCTATAGATGAACGTGCATCAGCTAGCAGTGTCATAACCCGATAAAGACCTTCACCAGTCTGTTTATCATGTTCTCCATTTTCGAAAATATCAGTGATGATTTTCTCTGCCTGGTCAATGGCGTTGTTTGCGGAGATGTTCATTTACTTACCTCGCCCTTAAAGTCATACTGATTTATATACTCATATGCTTTATCGCTGGTTTTCTGCATTGAACGAATCAAGCAACACAGATGGTTATCAATTTCGCCGTTATCTGGTGAGTTACGGAAAATAAACTCCAGAAGTGACGTGTTTTCCACTAATTCAGCTGTGATGGTTTCAAGCATGTTAATAGGTGTTTTCATTGAAGTTTATCCAATTCATTTTTATGGGCCTCGCTTGCATAGTTGCTGACAAAAGCAAGAAGAATGTCGCTAATTTCTCTATACTCGTCATCATCAACCGCCGATAACAAACTAGCAGCATCAACAATCAAGGACATATTCTTGAAGGCATCACAAGGATGGATGGACAACCCCTTAAATGTTTTTATCTTCTGGGACATTTTCTATCACCTCTGAGTTGATTTGATAGAGTGATGATAGAACCTGCTATTGGTGTTTGCAATAGGTATTGCTATTTAAATTGCTATTGATTTTTATGTTGTTGATATCAAAAATAAAAAAAATGTATTGCTGGTGTGTTTGTAACAACATGGTAGAAATAATTGTCCTTTAGAAAGCGATCCACCAATACATGAGACATCGGGAGTTGGAGCATCAAAGCTTGAGAATAAAATGGACTTTGAAAGGGCGAGATACTGGTAGAGATCGAGAGGGTGGGGGCGGAGTTCCGATCAGGTAGTTGCCCGTTTGGTTGACTGGTGGTTACTATTGTGGGGGCGCAAAGAAAACCCGGCGCACTGGCCGGGTTAAGAATCTATTCAGTTTGTTATGCGTGGGTTTTATTTTCATTTGCATTATTCACCCATGCTTCCTGTACGTCTGCGGCATGCTGCCGATCACCTTTCCGAAGATGAAAATTTTGTTCATCTCTTCCTTCTCGATTGGTTCCCATGGTAGATAGGTATGATTGTCAGAGATTACTAAGAGTTTGTCTTTCATCTTTTGTAAGCGCTTAACATGCGATGTGTCATCGTAGATGAACGCGTATATACCGTCGCCGTCGAAGTGCTGAACGCTGATATCGACGAAGAGTAGATCCCCTGGCTCTATGGTGCCAGACATGCTGTCACCACGAACGTTGATGATGCGTATCTGCTCCTGTTTCCGGCCATTAAACATTTGACGGGCATCTTCAACTGAATATTCCACGGAGCGCAGCACCTCCACGAATTCGCTGTTAATTATGCCCGGGCCAGCACTTACTGTAAGGTCGAGTACGTCAACTCTGAAGATGGCTGGATCTTTTTTGTTAGTCATAGCTGGGGGTGGCTGTTGGTCGTCACCCCTCATTGGTCCAGTACCGTTTGATAGCCACTCCGAACGAACACCCAGGGCATTAGCTATTTCAACGATTTTGGTTGTGCCTCTAGCATTTCCAGATGTTATTCGCCATATGGTTGGTTGTGCCATATTCGCCGCTTTAGCTAATTGCCCCTGACTCATACCCATTTCATGCATTGCGTAGTTAAGTCTGTCAGCTAGCGTCTTAAGTGTACTCTCTTGCATATTTATAGCCTCCGCTATCACATTCTAGTCAAGCATGATAAACAAGTCTATTGCTCATTCCAATAGCAATTGCTATTATTGGTTCGATAGCAATTGAACAGGATTAGCAAAAAATGAAATCGGCAATTGAAAGAGCTATTGATGCTGCTGGCGGGGTAAATGCTTTAGCTCGCGCTATAGGTGTAAAACAACCATCTGTTTCTCGCTGGAGAAAGGTGGGGGTTGTTGGGGTGGAACATGTGCCTGATGTAGCAGCCTTAACTGGAATCCCTGCCCATGAACTGAGGCCCGATAAACCAAAATTGTTCCCACACCCTTCCTCAGAGGTGTGACATGTCACAGCAAGCCGGAGTAAACGTGAGTCGCTCTGATTTCGTGCGCAAATATTCATTCGACAGCCCACTTCAGCGGTTGATCATGGTTCGTATCTTGATGGCCGGCTCTATGAACGGAGAGGGGGAGCGAGTAATTGATAATCAGATTCTGGCGGAATTTTGTTGTTGCACAAAGCAGGTCATGTTTAAGGAGATCAAGGCCCTTGAGCGAGCAGGTTTCGTGCAAGTAAGAAAAATTGGCGCCCACGACACCGGCCATAAAGCTCGGCTTGAGCCAGCTCGAGGCTACACGATCACGCCAGTTCAGGAGTGTGCATGAGTAGCAAAATTCTCGGTAACGTCTGGGACGCATGCGCCGCGCATGACATTAAGGGGGCCAAACTGGTGATTATGGCTCGCCTGGCTGACTACTCGAATGATGATGGGGTCTGCTATCCGAGCGTTGAGACCATTTGCCGTCAGTTGGGTTTAGGGGAAAGCACGGTCAGGACCGCCATTGCTGAACTCGAGTCTGCCGGTTGGCTGCGTCGTGAATCACGCCGTAAAGGTAATCGCAACACGTCCAATCTTTATCATTTGAATGCTGATCGCCTGGAGGCTTTGGCACGCATTGAGAAGGACAAGGTAGCCGCGCTGAAACAGCAACGCAGGGCTAACAGTTTTCACCCGTCAGATTCTGACCCTTCAAAATCTGAACCGTCAGATTCTGGACGTTCAAATAGTTTTCACCCGTCAGATTCTGACAAAAATGGCGTTTTCACCCGTCAGAATCTGACCCCAGATCCACAAGTAAATTCAAAACATGATCCACAAGTAAATTCAAAACAAGAATCACAAGATATTGGCGTGTGCGGCAAAGCCTCTTTTGAAAATCGCTCTTCCAAAGAGAACTATTCCAATGAGTTCGAGCAGGCTTGGCAGGCGTACCCCAAACGTGCTGGTGGAAATTCCAAAGCCGCTGCCTGGAAAGCCTGGAAAGCTCGAATCAAAGACGGGGTTACCTGTGAGGCAATGATGGCCGGCGTTAACCGCTATGCCGGTTATGTCCGTGCAACCGGTAGCCTGGGAACGCAGTACGTGAAACAGGCGGCGACGTTCTTTGGTCCCGATCGGCATTTCGAAGAGTCATGGCAGGCGCCATCTGGTTCGGTAAGCGGTAGACCTGGTGGACTGCCGGTTTCGGGGTTTAGTGAACAAGACTATGGCCAATCAGACTGCAACTGGTAAGCAGGAGAAATCAAAATGCTGAGTATCAAACAACGCGAAGAAAGGGAAGCTCTGGTGGCAAAGCGCGAAGGGCTTCGTGAAGAGCTGGCGTTTGCTGTGGAACACAAAAAACCGTGGCAGTGGGGAAGCTGGGAGTCAGGGAACGTCCACGCCGCCGCCTGTGAAAAACATGGTGATTATCAGCGTATTTCCCTCACTGGAAAAGCCTATCGAGGCGTTGAAAATGTTAAGCACTCCCAATGCCCGGAGTGTGTGAAAGCGGAACTCGCTGGCATTGAATCCAGTCTGCGTACATTGCGAGTAGCCGACCTGATAGACAATGCCGGGATTGCACGACGGTTCGAAGCATGTGAATTCGATAACTACCAGGCCATCAATCAGGATGCCGCCAAAAATCTCGCGGCTTGTCAGCGTTATGCCAGTAGCTGGCCTGAGCGACTTAATGCCGGTACCGGGCTTGTTATGACCGGCAATTGCGGCACCGGCAAAAACCACCTGGCAGTGGCTATGGCAAAGAGCATCATCCGCGATCACCTTGCGAATGTGGAAATCACCGATGTCATGCGCCTAACCCGGGCGGTAAAAAGCACATGGCGCCACAATGCCGAAATGACCGAGGAAGACGTCATTGAACGCTTTGCTTCACTGGATCTGCTGATTATCGACGAAGTTGGTGTTCAGTTCGGCAGCCCGACTGAAATGACCATCCTGCAGGAAATTATCAATGCCCGGTACGAAAGCATTTTGCCAACCATCCTGATCAGCAATCTCACATTTGACCAGCTGAAAGAGACTATTGGTGAGCGAATCGTGGACCGGGTTACAGATGGTGGCCGCAACCGTCTGGCATTTGGCTGGGGAAGTTTCCGTGCCATCGCGTCAGGAGTTGTAGCATGACTCCTGTCTGGAAAAATGAAGATCTGGAAGGTGCGGTGATCGGCGCAATTTTTCTGCGTGGAGCCGACCCTGAGGTACTGGATATTCTTTCCAGGGTGCCGGCCACCGCTTTCTCGGTACCGCAGTATCGGGAAATATATACTGGGATCTGCCGTCAGGCGCGTGGAGCTGGCGTTATTGACCCTGTACTGCTCTGCGAAAACATGCCAAAGCACAGCGCAATCATTATGGATTCGAGCCGTATCGCATGGGCCAAGTCAGCGCTTGTGTCATACGTTGCCACGCTTGAGCGTAATGCAGCTGTTCGTGATGCCGAAGCTGTGATTGAAAGGGCGCTGGCTGATCTACGGAGTGCTCACAATGGTGATGCGGCTTTATCGGCATTCAGGGCTGCACAGAACAGCATTGCCGCAATTTCTCTCGAAGAAAAGACCGTTCAGCCAGTTCATATCGACGACATTCTTCCTGCTGTAGTGGATCGGGTAGATGCACGCAACCGCGGCCTCGAAGAAGCCAGAAGCCTCATGACGGGCATTGAAGAGCTTGATGCAAAGACTGGAGGCATTGAACCAACAGACCTGGTGTTTATCGCTGCGCGGCCGTCGATGGGTAAAACTGAATTGGCGCTGGATATCATCGACAAAGTTTCTGAGCAGGGCCGCGGTGTGCTGTTCTTCAGCATGGAAATGCCAAATATCCAGATCGGTGAGCGAATGGTATCTGCTGCGGGTGGTATGTCTGTTTCACGCCTGAAAAAGGCTGCTGATTTTGAGGATGAGGACTGGGCCAGGCTGACAAACGGTGTAGAACGGCTGACTGGTCGTAGCATCTGGATGGTTGATTCCACCGATCTGACAGTAGATCAGATTCAACAGATAGCTACCCGCCTGCAACTGGCGCATCCGGAAATAGCGCTGGTGGTGGTGGATTATCTGGCACTCATCAAAATCGAAAGCACTGCACGATATGACCTTGCCGTCGGCGAGGTGTCAAAAGGACTAAAACGTCTGGCTAAATCTAATAAAACGCCGGTGCTTGCCCTGAGCCAGCTTTCTCGTGGCGTTGAGTCGCGGCCCAATAAGCGACCGATGAACTCAGACCTCAAAAACTCGGGTGAGATCGAGGCAGATGCTGATCTGATCATGATGCTTTACCGCGACGAAGTTTATAACCCTGAGTCTCCAGCGAAAGGGATCGCGGAAATTAACGTGACCAAACAGCGAAACGGTGAACTAGGCACGATTTACCGTCGATTCTATAACGGGCACTTCCTGCCAATTGACCAGGAGTTAGCAAAGCAGCGTTCGGCGCCACAGCAGAAAACTCAAACCAGACGATACGCAAAAGATAGGCAATCCAGCAATGCAGAATATTAAAACCATTAAAACAGCGGGGGCAAGCGCATGAAACTGGAAGCATCACTCAAACATTTTAGTCCTCAGGGAATGCACATCAGCGAAAAAGAACAAGTGAAGGAAAAACTAATGCGTGATATGTACGACGTTATGGATCGCTGGGGTGCATGGGCTGCTGCTGACTGTAATGGTGTGGACTGGCAGCCTATAGCAGCTGGATTTAAAGGCCTGTTGCCTCATGGTAAGAAGTCACGGCTGCAATGTGATGACGATGAGGGGATTATGATTGATGGTTGTGTGGCTCGGTTGCGGAAATACAAGCCTGAAGAGTACGAATTGGTTATTGCTCATTTCGTTATCGGTATTTCACTGCGTGCTATTGCGAAGAAGCGGAAGTGCTCGGATGGGACCATCAGGAAGGAATTGCAGACAGCGATGGGGTTTGTCGAAGGTGTGTATAGTATGCTAACTTAATAACCATTGGTAGTGGAAATCCCACTACCGTATTTTTTGCTTAAGGAAAATTCTTATATTGATTCGAATGATTATTAAACAATGCAGGAGGAAGCATATCGTGAGAATTGCTAGCCATACACAAAACAAACAAGCATAAAGATTTGTAGACAAACCTAAGGTGAATTGTGAAATCGCAGTGGTTAAAGATAGAATTATTGACGTGTTAATAAATGAAGAAAGATTATCTAATGGTTTATATAACTCGCTTTCCTTTATGTCTGCCTCAGTGATTTCATAAGCAAGCGCATAAGCCTCTTTGTATTCTTTAGTCGAGAAAACTTTATCTCTTAGATTTACGATAACGAAAGTATGCAGGCTAAGTAAAAAAGAGCCAACGGAAATAAAACCTGAAAACAAATAGCCTCTAAGATTCTTGTGATGAAACTCAAAGAATTTAGTACTAACATCCGGTGAGTTTCGATAAAGAAAGTACAGCCCCGTCAGAGATAGGGCAGAGAATATGACCAGCATAAGATATTGAATTGATATTCTTTTTCTTATAAACCAATCATATAAAAACATTTTTGTTTTTCCCGTTTATGATCTCTTCTTTTATGATATCAAAGATCTTACTGGTTGTATAATTATCATTTGTTACACCATCAACCATTTCTGCTATATAATCAAAATCATAGGTTTCAAAGAATGTAGGGCAAGCCATAAAATCAACAATCTTTTCATTGTTTAAATGGTCAACGGCAGTTACTTTGGCCTTGGTTATACCTGTTAAGTTGCTGTAAGCATCAGAAAGACTTTGAGATAGTGCCGACGTCTTTTTTCTATCCGATGGTGCTATATTGAAATTAATATCAGTAGAGTTAGAAAAAGACTCTAAAGCCGTCATGGGGCCACCTTTGAAATCAAGGTAATCAAATTTAAAGGAGGCGTGTTTTATTTCTTTGAATTCTCTTAAAATATCAGCGATATTTTTTTTGTTTGTTATAAGGCTGAAAGAAAGACGGTTGTTGTATTTTTTATTTACATCGGCTTTATCTTTCTGTGATGGTTTGCTTCCGAGGCTTTTGATGTCTTTATCACATAAATTTCTTATGAATTCATTACTCACAGTTTGCAGATGAGTAAATAGGCCATTTAACGAACATGAGCTATGGTGGTACATATATAGTCCGTTCATTGACCTTTTATGTATACAAAAAAAGTTAAAGCTTGCCAGTTTATCTCCGCCTGTTAAATTCTCGACTGTCAACTTGAATTTTCCATCTTTAAAATTGGATTTACAATTCTTCTTTTGATTACGAAATGTAACAACCAATCCACTGTAAAAGTCATCATCATCAGAGATCAGGATCTGACGCGTATAGTCCGTACGATGGTGAATTCTGCTTGACGATGCAATTAATGCTAGCATGACATCAGCGGTACTAACATGGGGATTGGTGTTGGAAATAGAGAACCCTAAGCTTTTAACTTTCATTTACTATCCCTAAGTTAAAACATTTATCATTATATGGTTAAGCGATTTTAAAGTAGATAATTGCAGAATGCACTAACGCGTACGCAAAAACTATCGTAATCTGTTAAGAGTAGTCACTTCGACACATAGCTTAATCATCGGAACCCTGCCTCGGCGGGGTTTTTGCTTTTCTGGGGCAGGTTTTAGAGGAACAAGTGAATGAGGGAAAGTCAGCGCTAGATTAGTTTTGTTCATTTATTGTTACTTTGAGAAATTGAATTAATCTCTGTGAAATTAATTGTTAATGATGCGCTATTGAGATGCTAGTTTTGGTTAAGTAGCATCCCTCTCGACTTCTGTAGGAGCATTATGCCGACTTAGCTCAGTAGGTAGAGCAACTGACTTGTAATCAGTAGGTCACCAGTTCGATTCCG
>NZ_QFXN01000222.1:0-325 GCF_003144775.1 Enterobacter sp. CGMCC 5087
ACTTACCTGAAGGCGCCAGGCATCACAACAGCTAATTGTATCATTCAGCAAGTAAGCACACTGACAGGGAAGAATCCCTATCACTGGGCATGATGGGGCAGTGTGTTTACTTGTTGTGATGAATCCCCCTGTGCGGAGGGGCGCAAACAGTGTGAGGTATTCCGCTTGCGAAGTCTGTGGTATGTGCGCGCGAGTCACGGTGGCTGACCAACGACTCACCGGGAGGCACCCGGCATCACAACAACTTTTTGGCCCTTTAGCTCAGTTGGTTAGAGCGTGCGACTCATAATCGCCCGGTCGCTGGTTCAAGTCCAGCAAGGGCCAC
>NZ_QFXN01000223.1:0-602 GCF_003144775.1 Enterobacter sp. CGMCC 5087
GACCGCCACTAGCTCATCTGGATAGAGCATCAGCCTTCTAAGCTGAGGGTTCGAGGTTCGAGTCCTCGGTGGTGGACCATGCGTTGTTAGCTCAGTTGGATAGAGTATTGCTTTCCGAAGGCAAGGGTCACTGGTTCGACTCCAGTACAGCGCACCATGCAAGTGTAGGCCAAGACGTAGGTCTACCGACGCGATAGTCCGGACGTGCAGGACTCTAAATACGATAACGTTGACGGCGGGGAAACAGACCCGCACTTTCGCGGTCATCGTATAATGGCTATTACCTCAGCCTTCCAAGCTGATGATGCGGGTTCGATTCCCGCTGACCGCTCCATTTTATGCCTTCTGGCCTGCGATGAAGGGCCAGAGGGCGAACAGTAAAGCATACTGGCGATAATGACTTAGTGCTGCCCGTACCGGGTCAACGTTGCCAGTGTGTTTTACTGTTGCGGCGAATCCCACTAAGCGTAGGGGCGAAAACAGCGATTAACCCTAAACTGTTATATGTAATTTCTCGCAACGCGAGCCACGGTGGCTGACCAAAGGCTCATGGAGAGGCACTCCACACTGCAACACCCATTCAAATCAAAAGGAAGTGAAGA
>NZ_QFXN01000224.1:0-866 GCF_003144775.1 Enterobacter sp. CGMCC 5087
CGCGATCGAACACGATGCGAAATCATGATCGACTACGGTGCGAACTGGCGATCGATCACCGTGCGAATATGCAAGTGGCAAGGGCTGGTGATTCAGTAACGTGTGGCAAGGATGGCAAGGTTTATCAGATAATGGGGTCCGTTCCTAAAATGTCTTACAAAGGTATCGGTCTTGCTGGCTCCATCCACAGTAAGAGCACCTGCCCCTGCATGGCGGAATTGCTTCCCTCCTGTGTAAAAGCAAAATACAGCACCGATCACATGGTCCTGAGCCCTTCAGCTATGCGGGCTTCAGTGTTTGATTTAGGTACGCCACAACATGCGCAAGCCGCACATAAACCCGTGAAACATCAGGAAGAAAAATTACCTTCTACTTGCGCCTGTGATCGGGATATCACTATGGATGAATTTAAAAAGATCGCAACAGGTTGTAAAAACGAAACTGATTTAAAAAACTATCTTGATTTGCTGAATCTCTGGATGCCCTGGAATGGAATTACTACTTGTCGAACTAAAAGTCATTTTTTATCACAGATATGCTGTGAAACTGGTAACTTTAGTACCATGATAGAACATGGCGGAGACTCGAAGGATTACGCGCCTTACTACGGTCGTGGAATTATGCAATTAACAGAATATGAAAACTACAAAGCTTACGGAAACTATGCAAATCAAAATTTCACGAATGAAGCTAATAAGACGTATAATAAAATATCGGCTTTGCCATATTCATTTTTATCAGGTTTTTGGTATTTCTGCATTAATACCGATTGTTGTTCTTCAGCAGAAAAGGATGATTTCAATATGATTACCGCAAGAATCAATGGCGGTTTCAATGGCTACAATATAAGAAGAAATAAATTCAAT
>NZ_QFXN01000225.1:0-19305 GCF_003144775.1 Enterobacter sp. CGMCC 5087
TTTCAGATCTCTTAAATAGTAATCATTTAAAATTGCTGGAGGATAATGGAGATTTCAATTTTTCAAGCAGTGAGATAAGTAAGAACAGAACATATTCTTTAGCATGGGGAGTTTGGCATGACCCACAAAAACCGCATTTCACCGGTGTTGTGAAATCTAAAGAGCAAGCTCTTCTTGGATATGAGAAAGCAAAGGAACTTTGGGGTAGCGATTCGAAGAGAGTACATTCACACGGGACATTATACGGTATAAAACTAAAAGAAATGTTAAAAAGCATCAATTATTTTATCGACGCTTTACAATAAGGAAAATGAAGAGACTTCTCCTCAGTCTCTTCGTTAAAATGAGCTATTTTTGTTGAAATGGTATGACAGTTTCAGAGTTTATTTCAACCTTGGTTTTTTCTTTGTCTTCAAATGAAGGCCACTCATAGGATTTTGTTAACAATTTCCATTTATAGTATTGTTCACCATCATCGATAATGTGAATATTCAAAATACTCCATGATTCATCCTGACAGTGACTGTGTTTTTTATAGTCACTATCCGTAAAACAAGCTCTCATTATCTCACTCTGATAAAATAGTATATTCTGAAACGCGACATTGAACTTTCCATTTTTTTCTAATGTCAGAAAATCTGCGTAGTCATTTTCTCTCCCACCACCTGCATATCCTGTAAACCACTTATATACTAATGCGATTGTCTTATCATTTTTACCTATAGGATAAATTGCAGGATATATTTCATATCCAACTCGTGAAAGTATATCATCACTATTATCTATAGATTCATTACTATGATGATAACTTCCAAAATTCCATTGATTGACTTTTTTGTAATTTTCATCAACCACATTAACTTCGATTAAATTATGGCTTTTATCCATTAAATAAAAATCAGAATCACTACCTTTTAATTTATAGACGGAATATCCATTATCATCATTACAAAAAACATTAAGATGTTGACATATCTTATTACGAACTATTGTTGTGTCACCAATTTTAATCAACGGTGTAATCAACGGAGCTGCGATTACAGCAACAGGAAAAGCATAAAAAAACAAACTTAATAATGTCACGGTTAATAATTTTTTACTTCTCACTTTATACTCCACTTTTTATAGGGTGTCGTTTATAGAGACAAGATACTTATGGGCACAAACTATGATCCTCTAGAAATCTGGAATATTTGCTTATGATTTTCGATAAGAAATGGTTCCCCCAGTGCTTCTATCATATCAGGAATAATATGAGCGATTGTCTCTTGCTGACCAATTATTAATGCAATATCACTGGAGTATAATACGGAATGAGTTGTTTTTAATATCTCATATAAACTCTCCCAAAAAGCATCTACGCCTGGTGGCCTGTTTACAGAAAGACCTGACGCCATTGAAATATTGTCGATATGAATGATATCTATAGAGATTTCAGCATCAAATGCATCGGGGATCTTGCATATTCTTCCATTAAATTCAAAGAGTTCACCAGCATCTTTGTTTGGGTATTCTACATATATATGACATTTGTCATCTGATATTTCCTTATGTATAGTTACATTCTTAAATATAGCATCAATAACAGACAAAGGGAAATACCCAATATTCCCTTCATGAACGGCAGTTAAGTAAACATCAATACTCATTTAAATATCCTTATTATTAATAATTTCGTAGAAAGATGCCAATTGTCTATTTATTTCATTGAGTCCAGATTATTAACATCATCATTACTACACCAATATGTTTGAGTGCTCCCTGTTTTTTTATCAACAATAGCTACTCGATTCATTGCATCAGAGTAATCTGACTTATCAAGCCCACTACCTATCGAGACAAATGAATCAATGGTTGTGAATTCAAACATCCCAAAGTCATCAGCACCTTCCTTTATTGCTTCATTATAGTCTTCTTGATATTTTCTTTTTATTTGCTGAATGGTTTCCATTGATTTAAATTCTTTGCCACCAAATTTTACGACTAATTTATCACCTTTTTTAGTCGCAGTGATTATAGTGTTGTTATCACTGTGGCAATAAAAAAGATCTGATCCATCCGCAGCCAGAGCAGTTGAACTGATCAGCATGGATATTAATAGTAACTTCATTGCACTGCCCCGATAAAATATAATACAATAATGAAGTTTTAATTATCTTGCACTATGTTATTTGTTACTAATCTTTATTTTTTCATTGTTAGACTGTTGTTTAAAAACCACCGGAGTTTCATTTGACAGTAACATCCCTTGAACGCCCAACTGAAGAACTTGCACACCTTGCCTGGTGCATCCTGGTGGCCGTTGGCCTTGCCAGACAACAAGGCAAGGTGCACTCTACCCTGCAGACGCATATGTTCATCATGCAGTGGTTGCTGACAGCGCAAAAGCGCAAGTTGTTTCCCATAACGTTAGCGCAGGACATCATCTGGCTACAGGAGCAGGGGAAGTGTTACGGGCTGTCAGCACGGCTTTACAGCAAGGTGGAGTACATCTGGCTTGCCAGTTCAGGCGAACTTGCGCAGCAGAGTACGCTGTTTCGTTTTACGTACATGATTGACACGCTGAGGACGATGGGCTGGAAAGATGTGCTGTTGTCGACAAAGGAGTGGGAAGCCGGATTGATGCCCGCAGGCAATACCAGTGCAATCTACACCCCGAAGGACAAACTACACCAAGTGTTCAGCGAGAATGGCGATTTGCTCATGCCAATGGATTTAAGGCTGACCGGTGATATCAGTGGCATCCCTGCACTGCTGGCACAGTGTAATCTGCATGCTGAGCATCGATCGGATGAGGGGGAATGTGCGGTGCTTAGATTGCTGCCTGACAATGGTGTTTGTACTGATTCAGGCCTCAGTTAACAATTTTCGACAGGCCGTTTTGTGCCAAGAACGGACTTTGTTAAAAGTGAAAAGCATCGAGATTAGTTAGTAAATTTTCATAGAAGCCGTAGGATTAGAAAAAATTCGATGATATTGTTATGCTTATCTAAAAAATGCACAGTCAAATTTACAGTCAATGAACAAGCTGAAAAAATACCCCCCTTATTAATTCAAAAGGATGATTGATTATGATTGACCCGCTTATTAGAAATCTACAGGCTGACATTGCATTGCTTCAGCTTTACATCGCCCAACGCCAAAAGACTGGTTTTCACGATATGGAAAGAATGGTGGAAGCGTTGACCATCTTTATATTTCGTGCACTACGAATGGGAGAGTTGAAAAACCTTAATCAGATTAAAGCCAACTTTCCCGCCATTGATTTGGCTGATAATCAAAAAATGATAGCGGTTCAAGTTACTACTAATGCAAGCCCGGCAAAAATAAATAAAACCATTAAAGCTTTTGAAAAGAAGAATGAATTAGGCGTGAGCCTCAAAGATAAATACTCTGCATTATATATTTTCGGTTTTTGTAAAACTTCAAAACACTCTGTTCCAAGTTATTGTAAATTAATTGACACCAGCTATCTTATAGGCGAACTGTGCGATAAAGCAGATGAAGACATGATCCAGGATATTCTTGATGCCATTAGGCGCCATCAGGATTACACTTCATTACACCCTTGGGATGATAAGGATTCACTTGAAATAATCCTTGACCTTATTAATCGCAATGCAATTAAGCATAGAATGATTTGTGAAGGTAGCCTCTCTGATATGGTTATAGGCTTCAAGGAAATAAATGAAGTAATTGGAAAGGGAACAATCCAACGTAAGCAACGATCCAAATCTATAGCTGATTTCAAAGATCAAAACATGGTTATATTCCTGAGAGGTGTAACGGATGATCTCTCCCATATTCAAGCTATAATAAATAAATCAAGAGTGAGTAATGACGATTTTGTCTACATTAGCCATGAAGACATGGCTAGAATTGATCAGTTAAAAATCAAAATAGCCAATGATTCGTCAAAAATTGCAAAGCTAAACAATATAAAAATGGAAATAAATGTAATCAATCTTTAAGTAATTGCTTGTCGCCAATATATAAAAATAACCTTGCTTCATTGTGCAGGGCTTATATTGACATCTCTTTATTGTTTAGCGACTCTCGCTCATGGTGGCCCTTGAAGGCTGTAAGCCAGACCATTCAGGGCCAAGAGCGGACATTACTAACTCTAAACAGCATTAATTACGGGGAGGAGCTCAAAACAACCATATTTTTGATAAATGGATTGCAAATCTGGGTCGAGATAATTCGTTTTACAGCGCACATTTCACGTGAAGCCTCGAGCGCGTTGTGTGCTCGAGACTTCAGGGAACTACGATAGATTTAAAACCAGTGAAGCAATTACTGGATATTTTGCTTACGCCAATTTTCCACTGCAATCAACAGTCGCTTGTTTTTGACTGGCTTTTGCCATTCATCCCAGAAATTGACCGTGCCGCTATTAGGCTTATTCATGGGCTCATCGATCCTGATCCTGCTTGGAAGCAGACTCGCATCGCCAACAACCAAGGCCTCGCCTGTATCAAGGGTCGGAAGGATATCACTGAACCCGCCGAGGCTATCAGGTAAAAGCCTTTTGATCACTCCCTGATCTTCGGCGTTGGTCAGCCTCATGGACACAAAGTTGCTGCACTGGCTGAGCATCGTCTTATTCACTTCGGAAGGACGCTGGCTTATCACGATGAGGCTGACACCATATTTACGGCCTTCCTTAGCGATGCGCTCGAAAATATCCAAGGAGATATCATCGGCTGAAGCGGCCATGTTTCGTTGAGGCATGTAGAGATGGGCCTCATCACATAAAAGCGCAATAGGATGGCGCAGCTCGGATGGCGTCCACTGTTGGACAGAGAAGGTCACTCGAGCAACAAGAGAAACGATCAGTGGAAGAACGTCTGATGGAACCTCGGAGAAGTTGATGATCTTGATACCAGCTTTGCCATTCTCTAAAGAGCTTCCAAGCATGGCAGTGGTAAATTTTTCAAGCCAAGAAAAATCCAATATGTCACCACCGCCGCTGAAAAGGAATCCTAGGCGCCTATCAGAGACTTTGTTCTCTAGCCGGGAGATCATCCGAGCGAGTTTTCCAAAAAAATCCCCCTGTTTTTCTTTACCGGCCGATGCCCCCGGAACCATCTCTACATTGATATCGTTCAGCCTGCCCATCAGGACATCCAGATCGAATGGAACTGGGCTATCTACGGTGAAGTGCTTCAGAATTTCTTTCTGATCACCATCCTCAAGATATTTTCTTTTGGCCTGATTGATCTCACGAGAGATGATCATTGCTTGGTTGGGCGCATTCTGATCACTACGGTCAACAAACATTGCAACGAGTGCTTCATACGAAAGCAACCAGTAAGGCAGGTAAAGTACACCGTCATCAATGGTGCGTTTGGCCTCTACATCGGCGGGACCGGCCACCTTGAAATGCTGAATACCTTGGTCCACCAATGGCGCGTATTCACCATGAAGATCAAAAACGATAGCGTTAGCCGTAGAGAGCCTTGTCATCTGCTCAATGATCTTGGCTGTCGTCCAAGATTTACCTGATCCAGTACTGCCGCCGATGAAGGCGTGGCGTTGGAAAAACTTATTACCGTTGAGATATGCAACAGCATGCTCGTCCAGCGTGTATTTTCCCAGCGTCAGGACATTGCCATTGGCTGAGACGCTGGAGAGCGTACGCATAAAGCTAGTAAGGTTTTCACCCTCAAGCGAAAAGCAATTCGCGTCGATTTCTGGAACGCTTTCTAATGTGCGGCGAAAGACATTTTCTCTTTCTCCATCACGATCTAGCATCGTGCCAATCAGGGCGATTTTGCACAGATTGAGTTCTGAGGTTTGTTCGCTAATACCATCGTTGGCAATGTCCTCAATACCACGCTTGCGGGTTACCTGGGTGATGAGGCCGATGAGATGCTGTCCAGGCCTGCTGCTTTGGAGCACGGCCAGATGGTTGACTTGCAATCTTTTTAACTGGTCGACATTATCCACATCAACGATAACATTTGTTGTATCGACAGAGGCCACCTTCCCAAGCGCGTCGTCATCCCGAAAATTAAATATCGACATTTATTCCTCCTACATAATTAGTGAAAGGTAATTGTCAAGACTCCAGATGTTTTTTTCAATTATCAGAGGAGTTTTGTCTAAAGAGGAGTAGACGATGGACTGCTCGTCTGTAGCTCCCCGTTCTATTGCTAGGTAATTTTGCGTCTTGCCATTAAGGATGAGCTTTCTAGCAGCGTCTGAGAGCGCATAAGTAATAATCGTAATAGGGGTATTTTGACGAATGCATTTGGCCATAATGTTCGGCTGAATATGTTCGTCATTGAAGCCGTAGCCTATACACAAGAAGGAGTTGGCAGCATTAATTGCTAAATCGGCATTGTGAATTGTCGAGCGATATGGTTCCAAATGCGTAGTTTGATATTTCTGAGTTCCCGGTGTCACTATTTCCGGCTTATAGTTAGCAGGTATTCCGTGAGTATTTGAAAGGGCGACAATGTCTTCAAGTGGCGATTTAAACCAGTCCAGAGAACCGTGCACTTTCCAGATATTAACCCTACGTGCAGACGTTATTTCATTCGGTGCAGTGCGTTGTCGAAAGAATCCGTGCGAGAACCCCGTGTAATGATGCGCTCCCTCCTGATCGCAAGCATATTCTGCCAGCCTGTCATAATTCGTAGTAACTATATTTATTTTGGTGAGGCTGCTTTTGAACATGTGGCGTAGCAGACGACTCAGCGGAAACATAGCTTGGTTCTGAAGGCTATTGTGGAAGATTTGAATGTCTTCTGAACTGATAAGCGTCCAAGTTGCTGTGATAATTCTAGAGGTTAGCTCCTCAGTAACAGCCACCTGATGCAACGCCGATTCCAGATCAACACCGTCTAATAACACCTGACAGAATTTCTCCCAAGCTACAATCTCAGCAGCAGACAAACCAGAAATGTCGGTATTGGCGACCAAGTGCTTAGCAAGCGCACCCATTCCAGACATGCCATGGGCAGCTGACGCACCACTGCCTAGGATGATTAAGGGAGCCTTGCCATAATAATCTTGAGCCTGCTTTTGGTAATCAACTCCTGACATCGAAAAAACTCCTAATTTTGTATCGTGCTCCTTACAGTTATCTTTGCTCAAAGATAACTGTAAGGAGCACCCATGCAGATCTATAGTGACCAACAAAGAATGGAATCCTACTCAGCGTATTTAATCATGCCATCAAGAGTGGCCGTGTGGCTGTGAACTGCCTCCGTTAATCAACATACCAGTAACAGTAATGCACCTTCTGTAGTGAGAACAATTT
This sequence comes from Enterobacter sp. CGMCC 5087, assembly GCF_003144775.1. Classification (NCBI taxonomy): domain Bacteria; kingdom Pseudomonadati; phylum Pseudomonadota; class Gammaproteobacteria; order Enterobacterales; family Enterobacteriaceae; genus Enterobacter; species Enterobacter sp. CGMCC 5087. The sequence goes on from NZ_QFXN01000225.1 coordinate 7,271, forward strand.
CGTACTTCCGCTGTTCGCTCTTAGCTGACATTCGAGAACAATAACATTGAGTGGCGGAGTTTCGACAGTCAGTCTTAACATTTTCGTTCTCATCTGTAGACTCCGATCTTGTTGAATTTTAGTGTACTAAAAGAAAAAAACGAAAAAGGACGCCAGGCCTTCGTGGCCGGGCGTTCTGTTTTATGACGTTATTGAAACGATATAACATTTATTGCAGGATTATTCAGGCAGAGAAACCGCCAGATTCATCGCTGAAACACTGCTGTTGGATTGCTCTGTTATTGCTTGAGGTGATGCTGTGGCTGGCACAGCGACAACCTGACCAGATCCCGGCAGGATATTAAGAAACGATGCCAGCATCATACGCAAGGTTTCCGGTGTGGTGTTCTCAGCGAGCAGGGCCGCTAGTACCGACGGTAACCTGCAATCAATCTCACCCAGTGCAATACCCGCCAGTAATGCTGTTCGTGACGACTCACTGCGATCGCTACGTGGTAACGCCTCTATTCTGGCATCCGCAAAGCGTTCAGAGGCATGTGTTTTGGGACGTAGATAAATCAGTACTTTTCTGCGAGTCATGAGCACCTCCGTTAACCAATGGCTCTTAAGCCGTGTACCAGCGCGAACTGTGGCTCATGTGCCACAAAGAAACGATCCTCACGCAGTCTCACATGATTACGGATGGCTTCAGCCAGCAAGCAGGCTCCACCGCCAACTACTGCAACATGGGTATAGCCCTTAAAGCGATCAATTGCTTCCAGTACCCGTGCACGGTAACGCTCAATACCGTTGTTTATAGCCTGCTTTATGCTATCAACAGCCCTCGGATCGTTGATGTTGTTCGCCAGGTACGTGTCGTCGAATCGTTTGATTATCAGCCGGTCCACATTGTAACGTGAGAGTGCCATCCCGGCTTTTCGTAGCGCCTGTTGCACCTCGTCGGTCACCAGTGATACACCGAGAGCCGGATCGCCATAGATACGTGATACCGAAGACATCTGACCTGCCACCTGTGAGATATCCAGCGTGGTGCCGCCGAGATCAACAATCAGCACCGAGTTGGTGGGTGAGAGCTGGTCGCACAGCGCAATCCCGGCAGGAATGGATTCCGGGCGCACGGTGACGCGGGTGATGGTAAAGACGTGACCATTATTCAGCACCACAGGTTGCAGCAGGCTCTGCTTCTTGCGCTCGATGTTATCCAATTGGTACTGAGCGTCTTCGTCGTAGAACTCCGCCAGCGGCAGTGTGACCACGATATTCACGCATTGCGGCGCAAGACCACTGGTCAGCAGCGCATGGTGGACCGCAACGGCGTTGAGCGGGCTGTACTGCCACTCAATGTTGCTGGTGGTGAGTGAATCCGGGGAAATAAGATCAAACGAGTATTTCTCTTTGCCGGCTGTGTAGTTAAACGGTTTACTGCTGCCAAACATGGCTGACCATCCGCGTCTGAAACTGTTGGGGCTGAGGTGAGTAAAGGTCCTGCCGTGCTGCTCCCACAGCATTTTGATGTGAGTCGAACCATCGTCGATATAAATGCGCATGTTGCACCTTAGTTGAGTCAAATGTGAGTTGAGATTGAGTCATCCGATGTTGCCGGACACGTGAAGGGCGATTATTGAGCCAGAATTGCGAGCACGATGAGATGAATCAGCGCCATAAAGCGCTCAATGGCAAAAGGCAGTGCTGCCAGTCAGGCAAACATGAGGATTTTTTTCATCTGGTCTGTTTCCTGTATGGGGTGAGTCAATGCGAATGGCTACACAAGATTCAGGAGATGAGCGTCGAGAAATTACAGCGCCGTCCGATACTGAGAATTGTTCGTATCAGATTTCTGATTAAATAAAATCAGGGTTTATTTAAAGTGAAGTACAGGGGGGGATATTTGAGGGGAAGTTAAAGTGCAGCTATGGAATGGTGAACGCCCAACCGTGGAGGTTGAGCATTCAGGGATTTGTCGCGTTTACCGGGCTGTTTTGCAATTATTTCGATCCGACATCATCAGGGTGTGCAAACTCATAAGGTGTTATATAACCCTCGCGATTCGCATCAAGATAGTCCGCCCACCATTGCATCATTTGCTTACGTTCATCAAGATGTTCTGCAAGATAGATATAAGCAGCACGGACATTATTGCGCTCCTGGTGGCTCATCTGACGTTCTACGGCATCTTTTGACCACAGGCCGGATTCGATCATGGCACTACATGCCATAGTACGAAAACCGTGGCCGCAGACATCAGTTTTTGTATCAAAACCCATTATGCGTAGTGCTTTGTTGATGGTATTTTCACTCATTGGTTTATACGGGGTTTGATTACCTATAAATAGCAGGTCAAACTCACCGCTGATTTCATTAACTTTTTGTAGTATATCTACTGCTTGTTTACACAATGGAACTAAGTGCTGAGTACGCATTTTGGATCCGCGCTTTGAATATTTGACCCCAGCGATCTCTTCACGTCTTTTAGGTATACACCATAAAGCACGTTCAAAGTCGATTTCAGACCAACGAGCAAACCGTAGTTCACTTGAGCGTATAAAGGTTAACAAAGTAAGTTTAATTGCCAGAATTGTGAGGGGTTTCCCTCGGTAACTGTTAATTTTCTCCAAAAATTCGGTGATGTTGTCGAATGACAACGCAGGTCGATGTTCTGTTTTTTGGGATGAGATGGCTCCCTTCATGTCATGAGAAGGATTGTAGTTTATATATGCATTCTGTACGGCGTAACGCATGATAGCCCCAATTCTTTGCTGTAAGCGATTTGCCGTTTCAAGATGTTCTTTGGCTTCAACCGCTTTTACAGGCACCAGCAGGTCACGAGTGGTCAGATTCGCAATATCACATTTCCCCAATGTAGGAAAAATATGGTTTTCCAGTGATGACAACACTGTTTTTGCATGATCTGGGTCCCATCTACGACAACTACTTTTATGCCATTCACGGGCCACGGTTTCAAATGTACGAATATTAGCTTTCTCTTCTTTTTTGTCTCTCTTCTGCTGTGTTGGGTTGATACCATTGGCAAGTAATTTACGAGCATCATCACGCTTTAAACGTGCTCCTGAAAGAGTGATTTCAGGATAAGGACCTATGCTGAGTGTTTGCTCTTTGTTTTCGAAGCGATAACGAAAGCGCCACAACTTTGAACCAGCAGGTGAAATAAAGAGAAATAGTCCATTGCTGTCAGTAAGCTTATAAGCTTTGTCTTGGGGTTTTGCATTGCGTACAACGATATCGGTTAGGGCCATAGAACACGCCTCCTAGATGATTTTTTGAGGGTATGCTGATTATCGAACTGCAAATACCCGCAGTCATGCCCTCAAAAAGGTGTTGATGCTGGTGGAGAATGATGTACCTCAGTTGACTACTAGAAAAAAGAAAAGTTCATAACATACTGATTTTTAGGGGGAGTGTTGATGTCGGTTGACTAACGTTGATATCGGTTTGGCGTCCCCTGCAGGAATCGAACCTGCAACTAGCCCTTAGGAGGGGCTCGTTATATCCATTTAACTAAGGGGACGAGGCGGCACGAGTATAGCCTTATTTACACTTTGCGTTAAGCGCATCGCCGCCTGACTGCTCAAAGAGTCACCATTCAGGTCGATTTTTTTGTCGATTTATCATCATTTTCCCGTGCCTTAAGCTCAGCTTTGCGTTTGTTCGACATGTCGTTACGAATTTGGGCATGGCTTAACAGCGCGAAGATAAACGTTCCGCCGCAAATGTTTCCCGCCAGCGTCGGAAGGGCAAACGGCCAGAAGAAATCGCTCCAGTGAAGCGTACCGTTAAAGACCAGATAGAGGATTTCAACGGTACCGACCACAATATGCGTGGTGTCAGCCAGCGCAATTAGCCAGGTCATCAATATGATCACCACAATTTTGGCGCTTCCCGCGGAAGGAAACATCCAGACCATCGTGGCGATAATCCAGCCAGAGATGATGGCGTTTGAGAACATCTCGACCGGCGTGTTTTTCATCACGTCCATGCCGATTTTCACAAACGCATCCCGGGTGGGTTCATCAAAGATCGGCATATATTCAAACGCCCATGCCGCGATGCCCGTGCCAATGATATTACCCAGCAGGACCACGCTCCAGAGCCGCATCAATAAACCGAAATTACCGAGTGTGGGGTTTTGCATCACCGGCAGAACGGCGGTCACCGTGTTTTCGGTAAACAGCTGCTGGCGGGCCATGATGACAATAATAAAGCCGAAGGTATAGCCGAGGTTTTCCAGTAAAAATCCACCGGGCACGCCTTCCAGCTGCACATGAAATATCCCTTTCGCAAGAAGAGATGCGCCCATTGATAGCCCGGCAGCGATGGCTGACCAGAAGAGGGCCATCGCGTCGCGCTCCATCTCTTTTTCACCATCCTGGCGTATATGCTCGTGGATGGCCATTGCGCGGGAGGGGAGGCGATCTTCATCAATTTCTATCTTCTCGCCGCGCGCCTTCTCCTCGCTTTCAATTTCAAGCTCCTCAGTGCTCTCGCCAATTTTTTCTTCGCCTACATCTTTCATATCTGCTCCCGGAGGTTGATCTTTCTGTTAAGCGTAGCGGCTTTTGTCGGGATGCCTGTGGGGATGCTCTTAATTTGGCTGCAATGACAACAAAGGTGATACATCTCTTTCAAAGACATTATAAAATTGCCAGCGAAACGAATTCCAAAAGCCAGGCTATGCTGAGATCAGAGTCACGGTGGTTACTGCCCGTAATTGTGCTCATAGACATCGGTAAACGTGCTGTTACAATCACTTGCACGTTTACAGACGGAGCGTCAACGGCTCCGTTACGGATGGCAATCAACGATAGCCATACTGAACAGGGAGATATTTATGAAACTTCGGCTGTCGGCGCTTGCGCTTGGCGCGACGATGCTTGTGGGCTGCGCCAGCTCCGGGGAGCAAACGGGACGCTCCGATCCTCTCGAAGGATTTAACCGCTCAATGTATAGCTTCAACTACAACGTACTGGACCCGTATGTGGTTCGTCCGGTGGCAGTAGCATGGCGCGATTATGTTCCACAACCCGCGCGTAACGGGTTAAGTAACTTTACCAGCAACCTCGAAGAGCCTGCGGTCATGGTGAACTACTTCCTGCAGGGCGACCCGTATCAGGGGATGGTCCACTTTACCCGCTTCTTCCTGAACTCCATTCTGGGGATGGGTGGCTTTATTGATGTTGCAGGTATGGCTAACCAGAAGCTGCAGCGTGAACAGCCGCACCGTTTCGGCAGTACGATGGGACACTATGGCGTCGGGTATGGTCCGTACGTGCATTTACCGTTCTACGGTAGTTTCACCCTCCGTGATGATGGCGGCGATATGGTGGATACGCTGTATCCGGTCCTGTCGTGGCTGACCTGGCCGCTGTCGGTGGGTAAATGGACGGTGGAAGGGATTGAAACTCGCGCGCAACTGCTCGACTCTGATGGTCTGCTGCGCCAGTCTTCTGATCCGTACATTATGGTGCGCGAAGCGTACTTCCAGAATCATGACTTTATTGCCAACGGCGGCAAGCTGAAGCCTGAAGAGAATCCAAACGCGAAAGCGATCGAAAACGAACTAAAAGATATCGATTCGGAGTAAATAAAAAAGGTGAGCAATGCTCACCTTTTTTGATTCCAGCGCGATTAGAACGCGTAGTTGAAGTTCATGCCGTACAGCCAGGCTTTACCTTCGGAAGAGAACTCATACGGACCTTCCTTGAAGTTAACTTTTTGACCGTGCATATAAGATATGCCCGCATCAATAGAAGCATCCTTGTTGAATGCATAGGTCGCACCAGCGCTCAGCCAGAAGCGGTCCTGATCGGGAATCGAGATAGAGCGTTTGTCTGCTGGTACCGGACTATCATCGAAGGCAATACCGGTGCGGAATGTCCAGTTGTCATCCATATAGTAGGTTGTCCCCAGCGCGATGCGGTAAGCATCACGGAAGCTCTCATCTTTATAGAAGAGCGTGTCGCCGTTGCTATTGGTCGCCTTCAGCTCCTGGAACTGGCTCCAGCTGGTGTAGGTCAGGCTATAGTGAACTGCCCACTGTGGCGCCACTTTGTTATAACCTGACAATTCCCACATTTCTGGTAAGTGCAGGCTCAGAGAGCCGCCAGTGGTTTGTCCATTGGTTCCCATCGGAAGACCGAAGTTGCCGAGGATCTGGTTATAAGCAGAAGGGAGGCTGCTTTTATAATCTCCATCAAAATCGATTTTTACTTCTGAACGGTAGGTAAAGCCGTAACGGTTGTTTTTATCGAGTTCATAAAGGATACCGGCGTTCCAGCCAAAGCCCCACTCATCGCCCTTCAGATAAGCGATCTGAGTATCTGCTGGGATTCCAGCCACACGCTGTGCCAGGGCTGGTGGAAGTGCGCCTGAGCCAGCGACGACTTTGCCCAGGTCGCCCGCGTAACGTTCGATCTTCGCTTTAGCATACACAGCGTCAAAGCCAACGCCGAAACTCCAGTGATTATCCAGACGGTAAGCACCGCTCAGGTTCAGGTTCAGGGTTTCGAGGTCGGTTTTACCGCCAAACGCCCCAGCTGCATAGTCGTTATTGAACTCGGTTGCTAAACCGTAGTTAGAGGTCACGGATGCGCCCCAGCCGAACTGGTCGTTAATTGGCGCCACGAAGTGCATGTTTGGAACCCATGCCGTTGGGGCAATGTTATCCGACTTCAGATCGGCACCTGTCGGAGAACGGCCCGAGATATCAACACCTGGATCGACAAAAATTGCACCGGCAGAGAAAGTCGGACGATCGAACATCATGATCAACGCGGGGTTACGACTCGCGTTACCCGCATCATCAGCAATGGCGCCTTCCCCTGAATACGCGCGGCCAAGGCCAGAGGAAGAAAATTCGTTTAACTGAAAGCCCGCTGACCAGGCGGAAGTGGAGACGAGTGCCACTGCGACTGCCAGCGCAGTCTTGTTGAACAGGGTTTTCTGGCTCATGACCATAACCTCATTGAGTTATTTTTATTCAATAATTGTTACATACCGTAACAGGAGCGCGAAGTGTAGGGTCTGAGGTATGACAGACAAATCAGACCAGTGGCCAGAGTATAGGTCCGACCAGCCTGAATGTTGCAAGTTTGTTTATTAATATTTTCAAACATGTTTCGTGAAACGAGATCTGCTTGGCAAAATTGTGACCATCGCGACTCACCCAAAAGGGTGGTTTTTGTTTTAGATCATTTTTTAGTGTGATATTGGTCACTTAACCGGTTTTGCGCCATTAACGGCTGGAGAGAGCCCGCGCCGGGGCGTAAAATATCAGCATCGTGTTTATCTCGCGCTCTGCGCGAATACAGAGGAAATTGAGCTATGAGTAAATGCAGTGCTGATGAAACCCCGGTTTGCTGCTGTATGGATGTTGGGACCATCATGGACAACTCCGATTGCACCGCGTCTTACAGCCGCGTGTTCACTACCCGCGCTGAAGCGGAAGAGACCCTGACCGCGCTGAGCATGCGTGCGCGTGACGTTGAATCCGATCCGTGTGAAATCAAGTCAACCTTTACCGAAGTGGAAGGCGGCGTGAAGCTGGACATTGACTTTGTTTTCGCCTGCGAAGCGGAAACGCTGATTTTCCAGCTGGGCCTGCGTTAATTTCTGCGGTCGGATCCCTCTCCCTAACACTCTGCCACGGGAGAGGGCTCAAACATCAAAAACGGTAACCTCAGGGTTACCGTTTTGCTTTTATCACGCCGGCATTTTCTTTTTCTTCTCTGTGTTTTAGCTCGCACTTTTTCGTTTCCCCGATTGGCTGAATGTAAAAAAATGGTTAAGACTATTATCAGGTCAGACCACTTTATGTTGGCGAAAATTTTTTACAGGGGAGTGTTATGAGTCAGGCATTACCGCTTATTACCCGTCAGGGCGATCGCATTGCCATAGTCAGTGGATTGCGCACGCCGTTTGCGCGGCAGGCAACGGCGTTTCATGGCATACCGGCCGTTGACCTGGGCAAAATGGTAGTGGGGGAGATGCTGGCTCGCAGCGAAATTCCGCCGGAGGTCATCGAACAGCTGGTCTTCGGTCAGGTCGTGCAGATGCCTGAAGCCCCCAATATTGCGCGTGAAATCGTCCTCGGTACCGGGATGAACGTGCATACCGATGCCTACAGCGTCAGTCGCGCCTGCGCGACCAGCTTCCAGGCCGTGGCTAACGTCGCTGAAAGCCTGATGGCGGGTACGATTCGCGCCGGGATCGCGGGTGGAGCGGATTCCTCTTCGGTGCTGCCGATTGGCGTGAGTAAAAAGCTGGCGCGCATCCTGGTGGATGTCAATAAAGCCCGCACGACGGGTCAGAAACTCAAGCTCTTCTCGCGTTTACGCCTGCGCGACCTCATGCCCGTGCCGCCTGCCGTAGCGGAATATTCTACTGGCCTGCGCATGGGCGATACCGCCGAGCAGATGGCAAAGACGTACGGCATTACGCGTGAACAACAGGATGCCCTGGCGCATCGCTCGCATCAGCTTGCGGCAAAAGCCTGGTCGGAAGGCAAGCTAACCGACGAGGTCATGACCGCCTATATTCCCCCCTACCGTGAACCGCTTGTGGAAGATAACAATATTCGCGGCACCTCAACGCTGGCGGATTACGCCAAACTGCGCCCGGCGTTTGACCGCAAGCACGGCACGGTGACGGCGGCGAACAGTACGCCGCTGACGGATGGCGCCGCCGCCGTGATCCTGATGACCGAATCCCGCGCGAAGGAGCTGGGCATCACTCCCCTGGGCTATTTACGCAGCTATGCCTTCACCGCCATTGATGTCTGGCAGGACATGCTGTTAGGTCCGGCGTGGTCCACGCCGCTGGCGCTGGAGCGCGCGGGGCTGACGCTGGCTGATTTAACCCTGATTGATATGCACGAAGCGTTTGCCGCGCAAACCCTGGCAAACGTACAGCTGCTGGCAAGCGAGCGTTTCGCGCGCGATGTGCTGGGCCGCGCCCATGCCACGGGCGAAGTGGATCAGAGTAAATTCAACGTGCTGGGCGGCTCTATCGCCTACGGTCATCCGTTTGCCGCCACAGGGGCGAGGATGATCACGCAAACATTACATGAACTCCGTCGCCGCGGCGGCGGGTTTGGCCTCGTTACCGCCTGTGCGGCGGGTGGCCTTGGCGCAGCAATGGTTCTGGAGGCTGAATAATGGATATGCCATCTGCATTTAATCTAACGGTTCGCCTTGATAACGTGGCCGTTATCACTATTGATGTGCCTGATGAAAAGATGAATACCCTGAAGGCCGAATTTGGTGTTCAGGTGCGCACGATGCTAAAGCAGATCCGCGACAACAAAGCGATTCGTGGTCTGGTGTTTATCTCTGCCAAGCCGGATAACTTTATCGCCGGCGCGGATATCAACATGATCGCCCGGGCGCAAAGCGCTCTGGAAGCCGAAGAGTTGGCGCGTCAGGGCCAGCAGGTGATGGCGGAGATCGGCGGCCTGCCGATCCCGGTCATTGCCGCAATCCACGGCGCCTGTCTGGGCGGTGGACTTGAGCTGGCGCTGGCCTGTCACAGCCGGATTTGTACCGACGATGCGAAAACGATTCTGGGCCTGCCGGAAGTGCAGCTGGGCCTGCTGCCTGGCTCCGGCGGAACGCAACGGTTGCCGCGTCTGGTGGGCGTTAGCACGGCACTGGAGATGATCTTAACCGGTAAACAGCTGCGTGCCCGTCAGGCGCTGAAAGCCGGTCTGGTCGATGACGTCGTGCCGCAATCCATTTTGCTGGAGGCCGCCGTTGAGCTTGCGCTGAAAGGGCGTCAGGCAAAACGTCCTCTGCCGGTACGCGAGCGCGTGCTGGCCGGTCCGCTGGGAAGAACGCTCCTGTTCAACATGGTGGGCAAAAAGACCGAACAAAAAACCAAAGGCAATTACCCGGCGGCAAAGCGGATCCTGGAAGTGATCGAAACCGGGCTGTCGCAGGGCAGCAGCAGCGGCTATGCAGCGGAGGCCAAAGCCTTCGGCGAACTGGCGATGACGCCGCAGTCACAGGCGCTGCGCAGCATCTTCTTCGCCAGCACGGAAGTGAAAAAAGATCCGGGCAGCGAGGCGCAGCCTGCGCCGCTGCGTGCCATTGGCGTACTGGGTGGGGGGCTCATGGGTGGCGGAATCTCTTTTGTTACCGCCAGCAAAGGCAAATTGCCTGTACGAATTAAAGACATTAATCCTAAGGGGATCAACCACGCGCTGCAGTACAGCTGGCAGAACCTTGATCGGAAGGTCAAGCGCCGCCATATCAAGACGAGCGAGCGTGATAAAACCCTGGCGATGATCTCCGGTACGACGGATTACAGCGGTTTTGCGCACCGCGATCTGGTGATTGAAGCCGTGTTTGAAGATCTGGCGCTTAAGCAGCAGATGGTGGCAGACGTTGAGCAACATTGCGCCCCGCATACCATTTTTGCCTCCAATACGTCGTCATTGCCGATTGGCGATATCGCGGCGAAAGCCGCGCGTCCTGAGCAGGTGATTGGACTGCATTTCTTTAGCCCGGTCGAAAAAATGCCGCTGGTGGAAGTTATTCCACACGCGACTACCAGTCCGCAAACTGTTGCCACCGTGGTGAAGCTGGCGAAAAAACAGGGCAAAACCCCGATTGTGGTAGCGGACAAAGCTGGCTTCTACGTCAACCGCATTCTGGCTCCCTACATTAATGAAGCAATGCGGTTACTGACGGAAGGGGAGAAGATTGAGCACGTCGACGAGGCGCTGGTAAAGTTTGGTTTCCCCGTTGGCCCAATCCAACTTTTGGATGAGGTGGGAATAGACACCGGCACTAAAATTATACCAGTGCTTGAAGCCGCATATGGCGATCGTTTTAGCCCACCTGCAAACATTGTTTCTGCGATTTTGAAGGACGATCGCAAAGGCAGAAAAAATGAACGCGGTTTCTATCTTTACGGCGCGAAAGGGCGTAAAAGCAGGAAACAGGTCGACCCTTCGGTATATGGACTCATTTCGACCACAGGTCAGGGAAAACTGTCCGCCGTTCAGTGCGCAGAGCGCTGCGTGATGATGATGCTCAATGAAGCGGCACGCTGCTTTGATGAGCAGGTGATCAAGAGTGCACGCGATGGCGACATCGGCGCGGTATTTGGCATTGGTTTCCCGCCGTTCCTTGGCGGCCCGTTCCGTTACATGGATACGCTCGGCGCGGGTGAAGTGGTTGCTATCCTGCAACGTCTGGCTACGCAATATGGTCCGCGTTTTACACCGTGTGACGAATTATTGCAGATGGCGGAACGCGGCCAGACATTTTGGCCTGCAAGGGAAACTGTCCTCGTAAGCTGAGGTCAAAGAAGGGTAAATCCCGAAGTGAATGGACCTGTTCTGGCGATTTTGTAAACAGAGATTGACTATACTTACGCCATTGAGGTAAAAAACAGCGTTTCATTCACCGAATGGATCAGGCACAATGCCCGGCCATCGGGTTTTCTACCTCACAGCATTTATCGCGGGTAGTTAACGCCGGTGATTCTGGTTAACAAAAGCGGTGCAATATGCAAGTTTTTATCATGCGTCACGGCGACGCGGCACTCGATGCCGCCAGTGACTCAGTACGTCCTTTGACCGTCTGTGGCTGCGACGAATCTCGTCTGATGGCGACCTGGCTTAACGGTCAAAAAGTGGACATCGAACGTGTTCTGGTGAGTCCGTTCCTGCGTGCAGAACAGACGCTGGATGTGGTAGGGGAGTGTTTGAACCTGCCGACCAGTGTGGATGTTCTCCCTGAACTCACCCCGTGTGGCGATGTAGGCCTTGTCAGCGCTTATCTTCAGGCGCTGTGCAATGAAGGTGTCGCTTCCGCGCTGGTCATTTCCCACCTGCCACTGGTTGGCTATCTGGTATCTGAGCTGTGCCCGGGCGAAACCCCGCCGATGTTCACGACATCCGCCATTGCCAATGTTTCTCTCGATGAAACGGGCAAAGGTGTCTTCAACTGGCAAATGAGTCCGTGCAACCTGAAGATGGCAAAAGCGATCTGACGTGACGTGCGATATGGCGGGTG